>JANXSA010000746.1 GCA_025352915.1 Rhodospirillales bacterium
GTTGTGCGTCGCTCACTATACCGCCGGCGACTACGCGGCAGCAGTCGAATGGGGACAGAGATGTCTGATGCAGGCCTCACATCGCCGATCCATCTACGGCTGGACGTCACGTCCGCGTCGCTTGCCGCATTGGGTCGTATAGCGGAGGCTAGAGAAATCGCTCGGCAAGGCATGGCCGTCGAGCCAACCCGGCGGGTCAGCGCGATCGTCAGCAATCATAAATACCGCGATGCGACCCGTCGCGCGCTCTATGGAGCACACCTTCTCACGGCAGGCTTTCCGCCCTGAACCGGCGCTGCCAGATACTTGCTGGATTACGCGTTGACACACCGACTCACTTCAATGGAGCAGAGACATGGACACCGGCAGCTACAAGAACCCTCTGCGGAGCCTCGCCCTGGGGCAGGCGGGCAGAACTGGCACGTTGATGGATACCGGCAGCGTCGGCATGCGAATGGACACAGGCCGCATGGACACCGGCGGTGGTGGTTGGCTATTTGCCACCGGCGCGCAGGATGTGAGGCCCTACAGGGAAGGTCCACTCCCTGGATGGGACGACATCTTTCCACCTGACCTGGATAGCAATCCGGCCAATCACAAGATGCTCCCGATCGCTGGGTTGGCATTTCCGGATCGTGCCTGGGATCCGTTTCTGTTGGCGGGCGCCATCGCCGGCAGCTTTGCGGCAACGGCCACCTAGTCGTCTCTCGATCCACTGCCGCCGCCTGATGCCAGCGATCCTTCTAAGCTGAGCGCCGATCTGAAGGGTATGATGCAGCACCGTAAAGAATTGGAGGCGGGAAAGGAGGCCGAACAGGCAGTCCGGGTCGCACTTTTGACCGAAGAACTCGAGGCGCAGCGCTTCGGTACCGAGCGGTACTTTTCAAAACTGTTGGCCTGCTCGCCGGAATTCCGCCCGGTGACGCATCTCGTGGTCCTGACATGTGTCCAGATCGGCGGGCTGGTCGCCTCGCGGTTCAAGCTGAAATACAAGCGCGCCCGCCCTGTCCAGGTCTGGCCAGTTGTGCGTCCTCTTCTGCCCACACCGAGGCACCTCTCGTACCCCAGCGGCCATGCCCTCCAGTGCTTTCTGATTGCCGAAGTGCTCGGCAAAACGGTGCCTGCGACAGCACCGCAGCTGGCCCGTCTGGCATTGCGAATTGCGGTCAATCGCGAGCGGGCCGGCGTGCACTTTCCTTCCGACACTGAAGCCAGCTTTGGATTGGCCGAGAAAGTCGCGACGGAAATGGACAAAATTACAATGGAGTTCGGTGCCGCGTCGAAAACCTTTGCCGACTTGAAGGCCGAGATAGCTGCCGAATGGCCTGGTGCCGTCCCTGGCACACCGGTCGAGGTCGTTCCGCCGGCGCCGAGTGGGTGACGCGTCCTGGCTGAGGGTGAGCAATTGCCCTTGGCCAGCCTCGGCTGGCATTGATGTCTTGCCAGGACGCCCTACCCCCAACGCCCCGCCGCCTACCTACCCCCCCTGGAATACCCCATCCCCGTATAAGCCCCTCCCTGATACCGCTCTACCACCGCATCCCCGCTCACCCGCCCCCCCAACTGCCCCGCAAACCCATCCGCGCTATCCTCCGGCACCCACCCCAAAGTATCCCGCGCATCCCGCCGCCAATACGTCCGACTATTCGCGCTCGACCCCCAGATTACACAGCTCTCCACCCGCTCCGCCAAAGTCGCCCGCACACAAAGCCGCACCAAATCCCCATAGCTCAGCCAGGTCGAGAGCATCCGCGCATCCACCGGCTCCGGAAACGAAGACCCGATCCGCACATTCACATTCTCAACCCCATGCTTGAACCAGTACATCCGTCCCATCAGCTCCCCATAAGCCTTCGACAACCCATAATACCCATCGGGCAACAAAGCACAGTCATCATCCAGCGCCTCCCCCCGCTCATGAAACCCGATCGCGTGATTGGAACTGGCAAACAACACCCGCGCCCCCTCCCGACGCGCCGCCTCGTAAATATGATACAGCCCAAGAATATTCGGCCCCAACACCTCCGCAAACGGCCGCTCCACCGACACCCCGCCAAAGTGCAAAATCATCCCGCACCCCTCCGCCAGCTTCAAAATCGCCACCCCATCATTCAAATCCGCCCGCACAAACCGCCCCCCCGCCGGCACCGCATCGGGAAACGGAACCACATCCGTCAACACCAGCTTCCACCCCAGCGCCCCCAGCCCCCGCGCCAAAACCCGCCCCAGCGCCCCCGAGGCACCCGTCAACAAAACCGGCTTCGTCGGAACTCCGCTCATCGCACACCCTCCCAGATCACCCCCCGAGCAACGCACCCCCAACCCCACCCGTCAACCACCTTGCATCCCCGCACCGCTCCCGGCACCCTCCAACCATGCGCACCCTCAATGACCTCGCCGCCGCCCTCGCCGTCGGCAAAACCACCGCCCGCCAGCTGGTCGAGGACTGCCTCGCCCGCATCGCCGATCCCGCCGGCGAAGGCCCCCGCACCTTCATCAAGGTCCACACCCAGGCCGCCCGCAACACCGCCGACGCCATGGACACCCTCCGCCGCGCCGGCC
>JANXSA010000748.1 GCA_025352915.1 Rhodospirillales bacterium
CCATCGCCGCCATTGGCGGTGAAGTTCAGGATCACCACCGGGATGGCGGCGGGTGCGCCGGCCACCACCTGGCCGTCGGCGACGATCTGGGCGACGAAGCCGCCATCGATGTCATACAGCGCGACGCTGCGGACTTTCTGGCCGGCGGCGAAATCCGGGTCGTAGGCGAAGCGCAGGCCGCCGAGTTGCGGGAAGCCGCCATTGCCGGGGGACAGGCCGGCGGCGAAGTTCAGGATGTTCAGCAGGCCCTGGGCCGTGGTGTCGAACACCATCAGTTTGTTGTCGAAGCGCAGGGCGTTTTCGATATCGAGCTGGGAGAGGTTGCCGGCAGCGCCGTCGGGCGCGGGGTTGGCGATCTTGCCGCCATTGGCGTCGATCGAGCCGATCGAGGCGCGCAGGCCACCACCGTTCTTCATCGAGACGACGACCGGCGTGTTGGACGGCAGGGCGGCCAGGGCGGCGTGGCTGTTGGCGTCGGCAGAGAGGTTGCCGAGGTTGGTTTCCTGGGCGCGGCCGAAGACGCGGTCGCCTTCGAGGTAGACCGAGCTGAAGCCGAACTTGGCGCCGTCCTTGGCAATGATCACTGCGTCGATGGCGCTGGTGATTGCCTGGACGGCCTTGCCTGTGCTGCTGCTGGCGATGATCTGTTGGGCCGTGTCGGTGGTCTTGTAGACCGCCTGGAGGGTGGACTGGTTGGCGGCATAGGCACCGTTGGCGACGGAGTTCAGGGCGGCGGTATCGATCTCGCCGGTGGCGGTGAACGGCACCACGAGGCGGCCGAGATAGGAATACTCGGTGTCGGTGGTGACGATCAGGACCGGCTTACCGTCCGCGCCGGTGACGGTGATCGGGTAGCTGTCGGTGGCTATGAAATCGGCATCATGGCCGGGGAAAGCGCCGGGGACATCGTTGGCATCGCCCAGGCGCTCATGCCCGCCGCCGGCCACCATCACGTCGATGCCCGAGACCAGCGGCGCCAGCGCCTTGTTGCGGTCCAGCGAGTCGAGCTGATCCACCATGACGATCTTGTTGATCCCCATGCCGCGCAGCGCATCGACGCCGGTCTGGAGGTAGGCCGCGACTTCCTGCAGGTCGGAGGTGGCGGGGTTGGCGTCGTCTTTCGGGCGGGTGCCGTTGGGCGAGGTCTTGATCAGCAGCTCGTAGGTGGTCGAGCCGACGATGCCGATCTTTTCGCCGTTCACCGTGACGACGGCATAGGGTGCGATCTTGCCCTTGATCGCCGAGGCTTCCTGGCCGGCAAACGCGTTGGTGGCGGTGCCGCCGAGCGAGGCATCGGACAGGCCGCGCAGCGAGGCGTCGGCGGAGACATCGAGGTTGGAGGTGATGAAGGGGAATTGCGCGCCAACCCATTTGCCCGACGCGGCAATCGCGCCGGACACAACCGGCGAGCCGAGGTCGAATTCGTGGTTGCCCAGGGCCGAGGCGTTGACCCCGAAGGCGTTCATGATGGCGACATCGGGCCGCGCCAGGGCGGTGGCGCCGATGCCGGGGACGGCACTCAGCGACGGGTCGGCACCGGCCACCAGCCAGGGGCCGGGGATCCAGCTATCGCCCTCGGCCAGGGTCAGGGTGTTGGTGCTCTGGCTGCGGAACTTGTCGATCATGGCGCCCATGATCGGCGCGGTCTGCACCCCCAGCGTGCCGGACTCGCCGTAGAAATGCAGGATTTGCAGCACGTAGTTCGGCGCCTGTCCGCCGGGCGAGCCGGTCTCGACGCTGCTGTTCACTGCGGTGAAGGCCTTGTTGGTGCCGGCGACGCTCCGCTTGTCGGTCTTCGCCGCCGTGCCGCTCAGCCCGATGGTGTTGTCGAAGGTGGCAAAGGGCGATTGCGGCGAGGCGCCGAAGGAGATCGCGGTGCGCAGATTGTTGCCGCTGTCATACAGATGGATGCCGTCGCCGGCGGTGCTGAGCCCGACGCCCGACCCGGTATAGCTGCCGATCTGCAAGCCCGAGGGTGCGCCGGCGCCGAACCAGGTGTCCAGGAACGCCGCCTTCGCCGCCGCGGGGGCATTCGATTCGATGAAGATGACGGATTCGCCAGGAGCGATCGACGACACCCCGTTCAGCGCCACCGCGGCGGCCGGCGAGCCGGAACTGTCATCCATCTTCCAGCCGGCGAGATCGATGGCGAAGGCGGTGCTGTTGGTGACCTCGAACCAATCGGCCTTGACCGGGCTGCTGGTACTGGACCATGGCGCGATCTCGGAGACGAACAGCTTGCCGACAGTGCCGGGCGAGCCGATTTCCTGGGGACTGGCGGCGGCGGCGAAGGCGCCGTTGACGCCGATCGCGCTGGCGGTGGTGATCGGGGCGCCATTGACCGCGGCGGCGTTGTTGAAGCTAGTGAACGGGCCGATGGGCGAGGCGCCGAAGCTGATATTGGCCTGGACCGCGCCCTTGGCGTCGAACAGGTTCACCGCGTCGCCGCCGGTGGACAGCCCGATGCTCTTGCCGGTGTAGCTGCCGATCTGCAATCCGGCCGGGGCATTGGCGCCGAACCAGGTGCTGGTGAAGCTGGCGATGGTGGTGGCGGGGTCGGCGGATTCGAGAAAGATCACCGACTCGCCCGGCGCGATGCTGGTGATGCCGTTCAGCGTGGCGGCGCTGGCGAAGACCGCCGAGCTGTCATCGAACGCCCAGCCGGTGATGTCGAGTGCCGCGGCGCTGTTGTTGGTCACCTCGAACCAGTCGGCGCCGACCGGGCTGTTGCCGCTGGACCACGGCGCCACCTCGGAGATGGAGACATTGGGCAGGGCCGGGGTCTCGACTGCGATGTCGGCCAGGCTCAGCGTGTAGTTCACCGTGGCGTCGGGCGTGGCGCCGACCCCGGTGTCATCGACCGCGACCGTCACGGCGTAGGATTTTTGGGTTTCGAAATCGAGCTTGGTGCCGGCCTTGAGGTACAGCACGCCGCCAGCCACATCGAAAGCCCCGGCGTCAGCGCCGGAGACCGAGAGCACGTTGGTGCCCAGCCCGTCATCGGCCACCACGACATCGGCCAGCTTCACCCGCGCGGTGGTGTTGCTGTTCTCTTCCAGCTTGCTGGTGGTGTTTTGCAGCACGACGGAGGTGGGGGCGGCGTTCACCGCCGCCGACGGGGCATAGACCCACATCTGCGGATGGTCGAAATCGCCGCCGCCATTCTCGCTGACGATGTAGAGGTTGCCGGCATCGTCCATCGTCAGCCCCTCATGCTGCTGATCGGCGAGCGAGAGCGGGTTGCCGGCATCGGACATGATGGTCAGCGTGCTGATCACGCTGCCGGCGCGATTGACCTCGAGCACTTTCCCGTCTTCCTGGCTCAACACCAGCAGGTTGCCGGTGGCGGCCCCGCCATCCAGCAGCGCCACGTTGGACAGGGCAAACACATCGGCGAAGTCGTTGAGCCCGAGCAGCGCGGGATCGAACAGGTTGGTCGAATTGACGGTGGTGGCGCTGCCGTTGGTGGCGGTGCCGGCCTTGAAGTCGATTCCGGTCTGGAACACGCCGAGCGGGGTCTTCTCCTTGACGAAGATATAGCCGCCGGTCTGCGGGTCGAAGCTCATGCCCTCCAGGCCGATATTGCCGATATCGGTGCCGAGCTTCACCGTGCTGGTGGCGGCGCGGCCCAGCGTGGTGCCGGCGGCGTAGGTGAACTCGACGGCCTGGCGGGTGCGTTCTTCGACCATGACGAACTTGCCGCCGCCGATATAGGCCAGGCCCTCGGGGTCGTAGAACTCGGTGCCCTGGGGACTGGAACCAGGCGCCAGCGTCATGGTGTCGATCAGCGCGCCGGTCTTGGAGACCTGGGTGATCGAGGTGCCGCCGTCGCCGACGACGAAGAGGGTGTCGGTGTCCGGGTTATAAGTGATGCCTGAGGTTTCCTGCGCCAACAGGTTGTTGACCGGTGCGGTGGAGCGCGTGGGCTCCGGCAAGTCGAAGCGGCCGATGCGGATATAGTTCGATAGGTTGAGATCGTTCGGCATCGGAATCCCCGGTCGCGTTTCTGACGGAAGCCTGCGACCTATCAGCGTGGCGTGACGGTGCGATGACACCCCGGGGACAATCGGGTGAAAGCAATCCGGCGGCGGTGACGTTGGGCCGCCGAAGTTCATCCAACCGTCATGCGACGGACCGGCAACTGTCGCCATCGCCTGCTACCGCTGCCGCCTCGCAGAATTTCCAAGGCGCGCATGATCGGATTCCTGCTTTACCGCACCGGGCGGATGCTGGTCACCTTGTGGGTGATCGCCACCGTGGTGTTCGTGGCGACAAGGGTGACCGGCAATCCCATCGACTTCCTGATGCCGGAGGGGCTCGACGCCGCCTCGCGCGCCGAGATGATCGCCTATTGGGAACTCGACCGCTCGGTGCTGGAGCAATACTTGGCGTATTGGGCGGCCTTGGCACGCGGCGAGTTTGGCCTCGGCTTCATGGAGCGCCGGCCGGTTTCCACCATCTTTGCCGAACGCATCGGCCAGAGTGCCGCGCTGTTGGGCACCACGCTATTCGTCACCATCGCCATCGGCGTACCGGTGGGCGTGCTGACGGCGATGTGGCGGCGGCGGCGCGCGGGCTCGGCGGTGCTGCTGCTTGCCTTCCTCGGCTATGCCATTCCGAATTTCGTGCTGGCGATCCTGTTGCTGCTGCTGTTCAGCTTCTGGCTTCACGTGCTGCCCAGCGCCGGCTCGGCAACGCCGCTGCACTACATCATGCCCACCATGGCGCTGTCGGCGTATTTCATCGCCGCCCTGGTCCGCTACACCCGCAACGCGATGCTCGATGTGCTGGGCCAGGACTACATGCGCACCGCCTGGGCCAAGGGGCTGCCGCCGCACATCGTCATGCTGAAGCATGGTCTGCGCAACGCGCTGATCCCGGTGATCACCGTGATCGGTCTGCAAATGACCACCCTGGTGTCCGGAGCGGTGGTGATCGAGACCGTGTTCTCCTGGAACGGCGTGGGCGACCTGCTGGTTGGCGCCACCCTGCGCCGCGACTACCCGGTGCTGCAATTCGGTGTGCTGATCGTGGCCTGCCTGGTGATCGTGGTGAACACCCTGGTCGACCTCGCCTACGCCGCGGTCGACCCGCGGGTGCGCCTGGCATGAGCATCGCCCTCGGCCGCGCCGCCCGCCCCACCGCCGCCCCGGGACGCTGGCGGCCCAATTTTGCGGGCATCAATCCGCTGGTCGCCGCCGCCGTGATCCTGGCTGTGGCGCTGGTTGGGCTGGCGCTGCTGGCGCAATGGATCGCGCCGTTCGATCCGAACCAGCAGAAACTGCTGGCACGGCTGCGCCCGCCCATCGGCTTCGAGCGCGCCAACGCGGTGTACTGGCTCGGTACCGACCAGCTCGGCCGCGACATGTTGTCGCGCTGCCTGCACGGCCTGCGATTGTCGCTGGCTCTGGCATTCTTTGGCGGCCTTTTCGGTTTGGTGCTCGGCGTATCGATGGGGCTGCTCGCCGGATTGGCGCGAGGGCCTGTGGACGCCCTGTTGATGGGTCTGGCGGACGTCAAGCTGTCGGTGCCGTTCACCCTGGTGGCGCTGCTGGTGATCGCGCTGGCCGGCACCTCGACCCAGGTGCTGCTGGTGGTCCTCGGCATGGCGTACTGGGCCCACTTCGCCCGGCTGGTGCGCGGCCAGGTGATCGCGCTGCGTGACATGCCCTATGTCGAGGCCGCGCGCGCCGTCGGCGCCACCCCGCTGCGCGTCGCCCTGCGCCACATGATCCCGAACCTGGTCTCGCCGGTGGTGGTGATGGCCACGCTCAACTTTTCCAACCTGATCCTGCTGGAATCCTCGCTGTCATTCCTCGGCATCGGGGTCCAGCCGCCGACGGCCACGCTGGGATCAATGGTTGGGCAGGGGCGCGACTACATGGCCTCCGCCCCGTGGGTGGTGGCGGCACCCGCGGTGCTGATCGTGCTGGTGGCGCTGGTGGCAATGCTGCTGGGTGACCACCTGCGCGACCGCGTCGACGTCCGGCTGCGCGAACGATGAGGCCGACCATCAGGAGGCAAGAGCAGGGCTCTGCTCTGCACCCGCCAGGGGCCAAGCCCCTGGACCTTAATGAACGGGTTTCCAAAGGCCCCCGGCCTTTGGTGGGTCCAGGGCAAAGCCCTGGCCTTGCCTTTCTTCACTTGTCACGCGCCCTGACATTTCGTTTGGCGCAACAGTTTTCATGAGTAGGAATGCCAAGATGATGCGACGCAGTCTGCTGGCCGCCGCCGCGGCGATAACACTGGGAGGAGCCGCGCACGCCCAGGAGCTGCGCGTGGGCGTGCAGAACATGGCACCCTTCCTCGATCCCGGCCGCGATTTCTCCAATGTCGGCTCGCAGTTCTACGTCAATGCCTTCGACCCGCTGATCGGCAAGGACCACAGCCGCGCCGAAAGCGTCTGGCTCCAGGGCATCGCCACCGCCTGGAAACAGGTCTCGCCGACGGTCATGGAACTGACCCTGCGTGACGACGTGGTGTTCCACAACGGCGACAAGATGACTGCCGAGGACGTGGTGTTCTCGCTCGACCGCATCATCAACGCGAGCTTCCCGCCATACAACGTGCGCAAGCGCGACACCCTGCCGAACTTCGCCCGCGTCGAGGCGATCGACGCCCAGACCGTCCGCGTCACCGCCACCAAGCCCGAGCCGCTCTTCGAGACGCTGCTCAATACGCAACAGACGATGATCGTGCCGAAGAAATACATCGCCGCCCTGACCGGCGATCCGAACGTGGTGGAAAACACCGACTTCGAAGCTTTCGCGCTCAAGCCGGTCGGCACCGGCGCCTATAAGATCGTCGAATTCATCCCCAACCAGCGCGTCGTCTATGCCCGCCACGACGCCTATTGGGGTCCCAAGGCGCCGCTGGCGAAAATCACCGTCACTCGCATCCCCGAACTATCGGCCCGGCTGACCGCGCTGAAGAACGGCGAGGTCGACATCGTCACCAACATCCCGCCCGACCAGCTGGCGGTGATCGAGGGCGATGCCCAGCTCAAGGTCGAGAGCATGGTGACCCCGATCTTCCACGTGGTGATCTTCAACACCCAGCACCCGAAAATGGCCGATGCGCGCATCCGCCAGGCATTGTCCCTGGCAATCGACCGCAAGACACTGAACGAGGCGCTGTGGGGCGGCCGCGCCGTGGTCCCGACCAGTCACACCTATCCGCAGTTCGGCCCGCTCTACATGCCCGAGCTGAACACCTTCGAATACAACCCGGCCAAGGCCCGCCAGCTTCTCAAGGAGGCCGGCTATGACGGCTTCCCGATCCGCTTCGATACCGGCACCGCCTATTACACCAACGCCCTGCTCGCCGCCCAGGCGATCCAGGAGATGTGGGCCGAGGTGGGCGTGAAGATGCAGATCAACGTCTCCGAGCCCTGGACCGGATCGGACCCGACGATGATGACGCGCAATTGGTCGAACCCGCTGTATTTCCCCGACCCCGTCGGCAGCTTCGGCATCATGTGGGCGCCGACCGGCAATTCGGCGACCGAAGGCCGCTTCAAGCCGGATG
>JANXSA010000090.1 GCA_025352915.1 Rhodospirillales bacterium
GGCCTACCCGAACGTCGCATCGCTGCCCGAAGTCCCCGATGTCGGCATCGTCGCCGTCGCCGCTGAGATCGCGGTCCAGGCGGTCCAGGACCTGGCCACTGCCGGGGTCAAGAACGTCATCGTGCTGTCCGCTGGCTTTGCTGAGGTCGACGATTCCGGTGCCGCCGAACAAGCGCGCATGGTGGCCATCGCCAAGGCCGCCGGCATGCGCCTGCTCGGCCCGAACTGCCTCGGCCTGTTCAACCGCCGCTGCAATTTCTACCCCACCTTCACCGCCGCCTTCGAGGGCGGCTGGCCGATCCAAGGCCGCATCGGCATCGCCAGCCAGTCCGGCGCCTACGGTACCCATGTCTTCGCCGCCATGCGCGACCGTGGCATCGGCACCGGCATCTGCGTCACCACCGGCAACGAGGCCGACGTCACCATCGGCGACGTCATCGGCTGGATGGTCGAGGACCCCGAGACCGATGTCATTGCCGCCTATGCCGAGGGCATCCGCGAGTCCGAGAGCTTTATCGCCGCCCTGACCGCCGCCCGTGCCGCGCGCAAGCCCATCGTGATGATGAAGGTCGGCCGCAGCGCCCTCGGCGGTGCTGCCGCGAAATCCCACACCGCCTCGATCGCCGGCGATGACGCGGTGACCGACGCGGTGCTGGCCGAATTCGGCGTGGTCCGCGCCCGCACCACCGAGGAAATGATCGACATCGCGGTCACCGCCTCGCGCCGCATCTACCCGGTCGGCAACACGCTCGGGGTCTTCACCGTCAGCGGCGGCGCCGGCGTGCTGATCTCCGACGTCGCCGAGCAGATCGGCCTGCCGATGCCGGAAATGCCGCAGGCGGCCCAGGACAAGCTGCGCGCCATCATCCCGTTCTCCAGCCCGCGCAATCCGGTCGACTGCACCGCCCAGGTCTCCAACATCCCAACGGCGTTGAACGACTTCGCCGAGTCCATTGTCGCCGATGGCGGCTATTCCTCGATCCTCGCATTTTGGTCGCAGGCCGGTGCCACCAAGACCAATGTCGAGCGCCTGCGCGCCACACTCGGCCCGGTTCAGGCGCGCCACCCCGGCCGGCTCTGGGTGCTCTCGGTGCTGGCGCCGCGCGAGATCGAGGCGCAATACGAACAGGACGGGCTCGTCGTGATCGGCGACCCGACGCGAGCCACCATCGCCATCCATGCCATGGGCCGCTTCGGCGATGCCTTTGCCGCCCCCCCGCCGATGGCCCCGCCCGTCGTGCCGATGGTGCCGCTGCCGGCGACAACCCCGAGCGAGGCCGACGCAAAGCGCCTGTTGGGCGAAGCCGGCATTGCCTCGGCGCCCGAGCAGGCCTGCGCCAATGTCGAGGACGCGGTCGCGGCAGCAGTAAAATTCGGCTTTCCGGTCGTCATGAAAATCCTCTCGCCCGACATCGTCCACAAGAGCGATATCGGCGGCGTCCTGCTCGGCATCGACAGCACCGAGGCGGTGCGGGCGGGCTTCGTCACCCTGATGCAGCGCGGCGGTGCCGTCGCCGGCGCGCGGCTCGAAGGCGTGCTGGTCGCCAAGCAGCTCAAGGGCGGGGTGGAATGCATCATGGGCATCCACCGCGACCCGGTCTTCGGCCCGGTGGCGATGTTCGGCCTCGGCGGCATCTTCGTCGAGATCCTCAAGGACGTGGTGTTCCGCCGCTGCCCCTTCGGCGTCGACGTCGCCGAGCAGATGATCCGCTCGATCAAGGGCGCGCCGCTGCTGCTCGGCGCGCGCGGCCGGCCGCCGACCGACATCGCCGCCCTCGCCGCGACCCTGTCGCGCCTGTCGGTCTTCGCCCATCAGGCCGGCGAGCGGCTTCAAGGCATCGACCTCAATCCGGTCTTCGCCATGCCGGAGGGCCAGGGTGCCTTCGCGGTGGACGCGGTGATCGAGCTGGGAGAATAGTTATGACGCATAGCAACAGGATGATGGCGGCATGATCAACAAGATCGTCCAGACCATGGCCGACGCCATGGCCGGGGTGAAGGACGGCATGACGGTGCTGCTCGGCGGCTTCGGCCTGGTCGGCCAGCCCAACCACCTGGTCGACGCGCTGATCGAACGCGGCGTCAAGGACCTCACCGTGGTCGCCAACAACGCCGGCGGCGGCACCACCGGCCTCACCGCGCTGATGGAGCACGGGCAAGTCCGCCGCCTGGTCTGCTCGTTCCCGCGCAGCAACTCGACGATCTTC
>JANXSA010000104.1 GCA_025352915.1 Rhodospirillales bacterium
GGCCGGCGCCCTGCTGCTGCCCTCCCTCGTCGACGGCCACGTCCACCTGGACAAGACCATCTGGGGCCTGCCCTGGCGCCCGAACAGCGGCGCCGCCACAGTGCGCGAGCGCGTCGAGAACGAGCGCATCACCCGCGCCACCCTCCCGCCGGTGGCCGAACGCGGCGCCAACCTCCTGCGCCAGATGATCGCCAGCGGCACCACCGCCCTGCGCACCCACACCGATATCGACGACGCCCACGGCCTGTCGAACTTCCACGCCACCATGGAGCTGGTCGCCCGCTTCAAGGGCCAAGCCGATATCCAGGTCGTCGCCTTCCCGCAATCCGGCATCATCACCCGCCCAGGCGTCGCCGAGCTCCTCGCCCAAGCCCTGCGCGAGGGCGCCGACCTGATCGGCGGCCTCGACCCGGCAGCCATCGACGGCGACGCCCGCGCCCATCTCGACATCGTCTTCGGCCTGGCCCAGCGCTTCGATCGCGGCATCGATATCCACCTGCATGACCGCGACCCCGCCGGCAACGCCCAGCTCCGCGATATCGCCGCCCGCACCATCGCCATCGGCCTGCAACACCGCGTCACCGTCAGCCACGCCTTCAGCCTCGGCACCCCCGACGCCAACGACTTCGCCATCACCGCCGACGCGCTGGCCGAAGCCGGCGTCCACATCCTGACCTCCTCCCCCTCCGCCGGCCCCGTCCCCCCAGTCCACGCACTGCGCGCCCGTGGCGTGGTGATCCATGCCGGCAGCGATAATATCCGCGATCTCTGGTCGCCCTTCGGCAATGGCGACATGCTGGAACGCGCCCTGCTGATCGCCCTGCGCCAAGGCTTCCGCAGCGACCCCGATATCGCCGTCGCCCTGTCCCTGTGTAGCGATGCCGCCGCCCTCGGCCTCCCAGCGCATCGCCTGGTGGTCGGCGCGCCGGCCGACCTGATCGCCGTCGATGCCGAGACACCCACTGAAGCCGTCGCCAACCGGCCAACTCGCACGCTGGTCATGAAAGCCGGCACCATCCTGGCGCGCGATGGGCGGTATTGCGGGCCGACGCCATGAAGGAAGCATGTTCTTTTTTGAAAAAAAGAACCAAAAAACTTTCACCCGTTAAGCAAACGGATAAAAGTCTTTTTGCTTCTTTTTCTACAGAAAAAGAAGACTTTCTTTCTTAACTCAGAAACCACAAGGAACACCTCCATGCAAATCTCCATGGCTGGCCGCACGGCCGTGATCACCGGCGGGTCCAAGGGCCTCGGCCTTGCGATGGCCCGCCGCTTTCTGGCCTCCGGCGCCGATGGCGTGGCGCTGCTGGCGCGCAGCGAGGGACCGCTGGCCGAGGCCCGCGCCAGCCTGGCCGGCATCGGCACCGGCAAGGTTGCTGCCATTGCCTGCGATGTCGCCGACGCCGCCTCGATCAAACAGGGCTACGACCAGGCGATGGCCGAACTCGGCCGCATCGACATCGTAGTCAACAACGCCGGGCAGTCGCGCACCGGCCCGTTCGAATCGATCACCGATCAGATCTGGCAGGACGACATCGACCTCAAGCTGTTCGCTGCCATCCGCCTCGCCCGCCTCGCCTGGCCGCAAATGAAAGAGCGGAAATGGGGCCGCGTCATCAACGTCCTCAACACCGGCGCCAAGGCCCCTAAGGCCAATGGCGCCCCAACCCACGTCACCCGCGCCGCCGGCATGGCTCTCACAAAAGTCCTGGCCGGCGAAGGCGCCCCGCACGGCATCCTGGTCAACGCCATGCTGGTCGGCCTGATCGTCACCGACCAGGTCGCCCGCGGCCACGCCGCCCTGGTGGCGAAAGGCCAAAACATCACACTGGAACAACACATCGCCAATACCGGCGCCCCCATCCCGCTCGGCCGTATGGGAACCGCAGAGGAATTCGCCAACCTCGCCTGCTTCCTGGCCTCGGACGCCGGAAGCTACATCACCGGTACCGCCACCAACGTCGATGGAGGGGCCTCGCCGGTGGTTTGAAGGACCAGAAGACCGAGGCTGCGCCCTTTTCAACCGGGCAAGTGGTAAAGGATCTTTTTGCTATGTCTTGGCCTGGCCCGACTGGACCAGGCCAGAATGGGCGATTCGACTTGTTCGGTCGGCGCCAGTCGCCATGTCGAATCGGTTTTCCTGCTGCGGCCATGGTAGCCAGCATGCTGTTGAATTGCTCGCCTGCCATGGCGAAGTCGACGGTTTTCCCGGGCGGTCGTTGAGGCTGGTGGCCGCCGTGTCGAGATC
Source organism: Rhodospirillales bacterium (assembly GCA_025352915.1). Lineage (GTDB taxonomy): Bacteria > Pseudomonadota > Alphaproteobacteria > Acetobacterales > Acetobacteraceae > CAMDGX01. Next base: position 2,249 of record JANXSA010000104.1, read on the forward strand.
GTCCTGGCTGAGGGCGGCAAACGACATGCCTTGGCGGAAATACTGACACAGCAGGCCGTTGGTGTTCTCGTTCGACCGGCTGCCGGCAGGTATCGCGGCCGCGCCCGATCTCACGGTGCGCGCCGTCCGGCTTCGGCCCCGGGGGCGTCGACCAGCAGGTCGGCGAAGCCGTCGCCGTTCAGGTCACTGGCAGATGCGACCGAATGGCCCGCGTTATCGGCGGCAGGACCAGCGCTGCCGAGCCCGGGGCCGGGCCGCTGACCTCGACGGCAGGGCGCCATAGACGGTTTCGGCAAGGCTGGCGAAGGCGACCGCGCTTGCGTTCTGGTGGACGCTGTTGACCGAGATGTGCAGGCAGGAGAAGGCGGCAGCGGAGATGATGCAGCGGAGATGATGATGAAGCCGGTCCCGACGGAAACGGCAGATCCGGTCAGGTCGGCGATCCGGCCGCGGCCTGTGGGGCCGAAGGTCAAGGTGTCGGCATCTGGGACCGCGAATGCCAGCTGGAACGACGTGCTGTTGGCATAGGTCTCAAGAATCGTCGCGCGGGGCGGTGCCGATGGTCAGCGCCCCGGTGGCGAGGAAAGCGCGGAAAAGCCGTTAGATCGCGATATCAAACTCCCTGAAGGGTCGTGGACCGTGGGCGTGATCGCGCGGGCCTGTTCGATGCCGCCGAAGGCATCGAAGGTGAAGTCCGGGGCACTCATCGCCGCGGTAAAGCTGGAACGCAGCGCCTCGGTGCCATCGATCTCCTGCGGCGTAGGCGGGGTGCCACCGGCCCGGTCGGCGACGCCGGGATTGCGGTTGGCAACATCGCTTTCGCCATAGGTTCCGGGACCGGCGGTGCCGAAATTCGTGGCCGGCCACGCTGGTTGGTGTCCGACCCATCCTTACGATGGGTGATCGCCACGGTGGGATTGGTCCAGGCATTCGGGTTGGACCGGTTAAAGGCACCGGCCGCGCCGGTCAACCGCGCTGGCGGCGGTCACCGTGGCCGTGCGCCCGAGACCGCCGCGCCGGCATTGCCATAACCGTAAGTGTCCATCCGGAAAGTCTCCCGGTTGAGGGCCGGCGAGGCATTTTTGGTGCCGGGAAGGAGGAAACGCCGCCCCGATGCAGGGACATCGGGGCAAGTTTCCGACATTCCCGGCGCCAAAAAGGCCCGCCGGACCGACCCGGGAGACTTTCCGGACAAACACTAAGGAAGCAAGTGCCCCGACGATAGGGTTACGCCGCCAGAATGGCCGACAAGGTCGTCGCCGCCCTGGCCGCTATCCGCATTCGCCCGTGCGGTCATGGCGCCCGAACCGGTGATTTTTCTGTCGGCGCTCGCGCTGCCGCCCGCAGCACCTGCGCCACGAACGGCATGAAATGCGCCAGCGGCGGCGTCTGCAGCCGCTTCACCTTCGCCCCCTCGTCATAGCGGCGCAGCCGCACCGCTTCCCGCCAGTGCGGCAGGCGCTCGAAATCGACGATCTCCGCGTCCG
>JANXSA010000113.1 GCA_025352915.1 Rhodospirillales bacterium
CCCGCCCGATGGGTCCAGGGCAGAGCCCTGGCCTTCCTTCCCGCCGATCAGCCCGCGGGATACGGCGGCTTGAACAGCCCGCCGGGCGAGAGGGTGAAGATTTCGCACCCGGTATCCGTCACCCCGATCATGTGTTCGAACTGCGCCGACAGGCTGCGGTCGCGGGTCACGGCGGTCCAGCCGTCATCGAGCACTTTCACGTCCGCCCGTCCGGCGTTCACCATCGGCTCGATGGTGAAGAACATCCCGGGCTCCAGCCGCGGCCCATCACCACGGCGGCCGAAATGCAGCACGTTGGGCGGCGCGTGGAACGTCCGCCCGATACCGTGGCCACAGAAATCGCGCACTACGCTGAAGCGCTGGGCTTCGACATAGGCCTGGATGGCATGGCCGATATCGCCGAAATGCGCGCCCGGCTTGACGGCCGCGACCCCGCGCATCAGCGCGTCATGAGTGACTTCGATCAGGTTGCGCGCCTTGGTGCTCGGCGGCCCGGCGCAGTACATGCGCGAGCTGTCGCCATACCAGCCATCCAGGATCACGGTGACGTCGATATTGATGATGTCACCCGGCTCCAACTTCCGCTCGCCGGGAATGCCGTGACAAACCACATGGTTGATCGAGGTGCAGATCGACTTGGGATAGCCGCGATAGTTCAGCGGCGCCGGCACCGCACCATGCGCCAGGATAAACGCGTGGCAAACCCGATCGAGCTCCTCGGTGGTGACACCCGGCAGAACCAGGCCCGTCACCATGTCCAGCGTCTCGGCGGCCAGCCGCCCGGCCGCACGCATCCCGGCGAAATCCTGGGGCGCGTGGATGGTGATATGTCGCGCGTCCTGCCTGCCGTCCATCAAACTCTCCCTGCGGCCGGCGCCCGGCCGTGCAATCCCCCCAAGATGCGCAACCCGGGCGCCGCTCGCAAGAGTTGGCTAGCGGCTGGCCATATGCCCGGCCTCGGGCCGGATTGGAGTACAGCCGATCTTGCGCCGGCTCAGGGCGGAACAGGCCACCTGCGCGTCCGTCTGGCTCAGCCCGATCAGCTGGGCGCGATACGACGGTTTGCGATTAACCGTCACGGTTTCCACTCGCGCCTCACCCACATCGGCAATGCGCCGCGCGGCCACCGCCGCCTGCCGCGCCGCCGCCTCGGTGCCAAAGGCGCCAACCTGCACCGACCAGCGCGCCGACGGCTGCGGACGCGGCGCGACCAGCGACGGGGACATCACGGCAACGGCGGATCCGGCATGGGCGGCGGCGATCAGCGCGGGCAACCGTGGCCCCCGCTGCGCCATCTGCGGTGCGATCGGCACATCCAGCTTCTCATACCCCTGGTCCAGCAGGGCCATCATATGCAGGTCGCGCTCCCCGCCGCGCGCCGCCCCCATGACCACGCCGATCAGACGCACATTGCCGCGCACCGCCGAACTGACCAGGTTGTAGCCCGACGCGTCGATATAGCCGGTCTTCAGCCCATCGGTGCCGGGATAGGCATCCAGCAGGTTGTTGTGGTTGCGCAGCACCTGGCCGCGAAAGCGAAAGGTCGTGGTCGAGAAGTATCTGTATTCGTGCGGAAAATCGAAAACCAGCCGGCGCCCCAGCGTCGCCATGTCGCGTGCCGTCGTCACCTGGTCCCAATCCGGCAGGCCCGAGGCATTGCGAAACACCGTGCGGCTCATCCCCAAGGCGCGCGCCCGCAGCGTCATGATCCGCGCAAACCGGTCCTCGTCGCCGCCCAGCAATTCCCCCAGCGCCGCGGCGGCATCATTGGCCGAACGCGTCACCAGGCCGAGGATCGCCTCCTCCACCGAAAGCCGCCCCCCCGGCGGCACCCCCAGCTTGGTCGGCGACATCGCGGCAGCGAAGTGCGACACCGGCACGTTCTGGTACAGCGAAATCCGCCGGTCGCGCAGCGCCTCGAACACCATATAGAGTGTCATCATCTTGGTCAGGCTGGCCGGATGGCGCAGCTCATCCGGGTTGACCGACGAGACCACCCGCCCGGTCCGCGCTTCCATGATCAGCGAGCTGTAGCGCTCGGAGCCGATCTGCGCCCATGCCGGCGCCGCCAACAGCAACACCAGCACGAATCCGCTGACAACCCGCGCCATGCAACGCGGTGGACACAGACGCACAGCCATCGCAGAGCAGTCTCCCAGCGGGTAAAACCGAGTCTAGCGGTCGCCGAACCCCCCTGTCCAGTCCAAACCCCATTTCAAAAATCATGCAATTGAACATGTTGCCGGATGATCTTACAAATATCCGCGGCCCCGCCAGCGCCAAAAATCCCGCGCAAAACCATATTGTGCAGCGCACAAAATTCCCTTGACCCCCGCAAACCGCCGCGCCTATAAGGTGTCGTGCTGCACCGCAGCATAACGTGTTTCAGAAGCAACGACCCAACCGCCGCGCGGTCCCGGTCGAAGCGGACAAGGAGATCAGGCCATGGCCAGGAAGCCGACCGCCATCACCAGGCCAGCACCCGCGCTCGCGGCCGCCGGCAGCGACGAGGCGGTGACGACCGACCAAACCGCG
>JANXSA010000115.1 GCA_025352915.1 Rhodospirillales bacterium
TTCACAAAAAGAAGACTTCCCTTCCCTTCCTTCCCCCCCATTGGACACCACCCCCCACCAACGCTAAACCGCCCCCATCAAAAGCGCCCCATCCCGCCGCGGCGCCAGGACCCGGGTGCCGAGACGTGACAACCATGCAACGACGCCACCTCCTGGCCCTGGCCGCGCTGACCGTCCTCCCAGCGCCGGCATCCGCCCACGCCATCCTAATGCAAAGCATCCCGCGCCATGCCGCCCGCCTCGCCGCCGGCGCGCAAACCCTGACCCTGCGCTTCAACAGCCGCCTCGACCTCGCCCGCTCGCGCCTCACCTTGCTGCGCCCGGACAAATCGGCCGAAATCCTGACCCTGCTACCCGGCTCGGAAGACGTCCTGTCCGCCAGCGCCACCCTCACTCCCGGCCCGCACACCCTGCGCTGGCAGGTGCTCGCAATCGACGGCCACATCACCCGCGGCGAGGTCCCCTTCACCGTGGCGGCTGCTTGAAATGGAACTCCTCGTCGACCTCTTCGGCTACCTCTCGATCATCTTCCACGGCATCACCCTGGCCAGCCAGTCCGTCGCCCTCGGCAGCGCCCTATTCCTGGTCTTCCTGGCCCAACCGCGCGCCTGGATGCTCGGCACCACCGGCCAATCCATCACCCAGGACACCGTCCGCATCGCCGGCTGGGCCGCCATCACCATGGCCCTGGCCGCAGCCGCCGCCCTCGCCCTGCCCGCCCTGGTCCTGACCACCACCCTGGACATGCCGCTCGCCGACGCCCTGGGCGCCCAGTTCGCCCTGGCCGGCGTCGCCCGCATCGCAGTCATCCTCCTATTGGCCGCCGCACTCTTCGGCTTCGGCCCCAGCGCCCCCTGGTGGCTGGTGCTGCCGCTGGTCGCAGCCACCCTGGCCGCCGCCACCTTCTCCACCCACGCCGCCGCCCGGCTCGAGCACAGCCTGCCCCTGCTGGTCGTCTCCGGCATCCACCAGTTCGGCGCCGCCTTGTGGATCGGCGGCATCCCGGCCTTCCTCGCAGCACTTGCCCGCGCCCGCGTCCCCGCAGCCATGGTTGTGGTGGCCGAGCGTTTCTCCACCCTCTCGGCCATCGGCGTCGCCTGCCTGCTCGGCACCGCCGCCATCCTGGCTTGGGCCTATATCGGCGACATCGCCGCACTCTACGGCACCGCCTACGGCGTCATGGTCTCGGCCAAGGCCGCCATGTTCGCCGGCCTGCTGCTCGTCGGCCTCGCAAATTTCCGCCTGATCCGCCGCCTGCGCCGCAACCGAAACCAGCCCACCACCCGCCTGCGCCGCTTCGCCGAAGTCGAACTGGGCGTCGGCATCACCATCTTCTTCGCCGCCGCCTCGCTCACCTCCGTCCCCCCCGCCGTCGACCTGCGCGAAGATCGGGTGACGTTCCAGGAAATCGTCGACCGCAACTGGCCGCAATGGCCCCGCCTCGAATCCCCCGAACACGGCGAACTCACCCAACCCGCCCTGCAAGCCAAGCTCGACGAAGAAGCCCGCGCCGCCGGCGCCAAACCCCAACTCGCCTTCACCCCCGGCGCCGGCATCATCCCGCCGCGCAACGCCGCCGACCTCGCCTGGTCCGAATACAACCACCACTGGGCCGGCCTCTTCGTCGTCGCCATCGCCCTGATGGCCCTGCTCCACCGCGCGGGCTTCGGCATCGCCGGACACTGGCCCCTGCTCTTCCTCGGCCTCGCCGGCTTCCTGTTCTGGCGCTCCGACCCCGAAGCCTGGCCCATGGGCGCCATCTCCTTCGTCGACAGCCTGCGCGACGTCGAAGTGCTCCAGCACCGCTTCGTCGTGCTGGTCCTGATCTGCTTCGCCCTCTTCGAGTGGAAAGTCCGCATCACCAAACAAACCACCGGATGGCAACCCCTGGTCTTCCCCCTGGCCACCGCCCTGTCCGGCATGGCCCTGCTGACCCACAGCCACGCCATCGCTAACATCCGCGAACAACTGCTGATCGAAATCACCCACACCCCGCTCGCCCTGGCCGGCGTCGCCGGCGCCTGGGCCCGCTGGCTCGAACTCCGCCTCGACCCCCCAGGCAGCCGCATCGCCGGCTGGATCTGGCCGTTGTGTTTCCTCGTGGTGGGCCTGGTGCTGTTGATCTATCGGGAAGCGTAGGGAAGGAAGTCTTCTTTTTGTGAACAAAAAGAAGCAAAAAAACTTTATCCATCAGCCTCGTAGGTCGGATAAGCGGAGCGCCATCCGACTCTCCCGTCACTCCAAAAAAAATCTCACTTCGTTCGCATTTTTTCCTTGTTCGCCGGCGTATAGTTAGTTAGTATCCGCTGCATGGAAACACATGCACCCTCCCTCGGCGACCAGATCGCCCGCCTGCGCGGCACCGCGCAGACGCAGGAGAAGTGCGCCTGGATTCCCGGCCCCATCCACGCCCTGATCATCGCTGCCCTGGTGCGCGTTTTCTCTCGCCTGGAACAGGTCTTGGCTCTCTGGCAGACAGGCCAACTCCCTCCGCCCCCAATCCGCAACACCCGCGCCACCACATCACGCCCCGGCACGGCCCCGCGCGCCGCCCAGCCGATTCGCGCCCGCCGCACGCACAAGCTCCCGCGCGCCCCGCGAATCCCCCCGCAAGCCACAGCGCCCGCCCGCACCGCACCCGCCCGCGCCGCACCCTCGGCCCCGCCAACCCGGCGCCCGCGCCAAGGCCGCGCTCCCCCACCGGCATTCCGTCAAAAAACGCCTTGGAGGCAGTCGCATAACTGCGTCCAAATTGTTTTGATATCGTTATATATTCACGTCACCGCCCGCCGAACCCGGTTCTCCGCCAACTGCCACTCACCCCGCACCATCACCAGCCGCAGCGCCGCCGCGGCATCCCACAAATCGACAAAGCGCGTGTACAGCGGCGTGATCCCAAACCGCAGGATATCCGGCGCCCGGAAATCGCCGATCACCCCGCGCGCAATCAACGCCTGCATGACCGGATACGCCTGCTCATGCGCCAGACAGACCTGACTCCCCCGCCGGTCAGCCTCCCGCGGCGACACCAGCCGAAAACCCCACGGCCCCGCCATCTGCTCCACCAGCGCCGCGAACAACCTGGTCTGCTGCACCGACTTCGCCCGAACCGCCGCCATCGGCGTCCGCAACGCGATATCCACCCCAACTTCCAACGCCGCCAAACTCAGCACCGGCGGCGTCCCCACCATCGTCCGCGCAATCCCCGTCCCCGGCCGATACCCCGTCTCGAACGCAAACGGCGCCGCATGTCCCAACCACCCGGTCAACGGATAGCGCAAGCTCTCCTGCAACCGCGGCGCCACATACAAAAACGCCGGCGCCCCCGGCCCGCCATTGAGAAACTTGTAGCCACACCCAACCGCCAGATCGACATCGCACCCGGCCAATTCAACCGGCACCGCCCCCGCCGAATGCGCCAGATCCCACAACACCAACGCCCCCCGCGCATGCGCCGCCCGGGTAATCGCCCCCATGTCGAGCATCGCCCCGGTGTGATAATTCACCTGCGTCAACATCACGACCGCCACATCTTCATCAATCGCCCCGGCGATCCCGCCGGCCTCCACCAGCCGAAGCGAGTGCCCCCGATCCACCAACGCCGCCAACCCTTCGGCCACATACAAATCCGTCGGAAAATTCCCCCGCTCCGACACGATGACCCGCCGCCCCGGCCTTGCCGCCAACGCCGCCCCCAACAGCTTGAACAGATTGACCGACGTCGAATCCGCCACCATCACCGTCCCCGGCGCCGCCCCGATCAGCCGGGCAATCTTGTCCCCCACCCGCCCAGGCATCGCCATCCACCCGGCGTCGTTCCAACTGCGGATCAGCCCCCCGCCCCACTCCTCTTGCACAACCTCGGCCACCCGCCCCGGCGTCGCCTTCGGCAGCGCCCCCAGCGAATTGCCATCGAGATAAACCACCCCCTCCGGCAGCATGAACAAATCCCGCAGCGGCGCCAGCTCATCGGCGATATCCAGGGCTTCAAGGTCGATTTGTGTGATGCTCATGACGTATCGTGACCCCGATGCCCCGCCCATCGCAACCACCAAACCCAAAGGCCCGGCCATGAACCATCTCGCCCCCAGCCTGAACCCGATCCGCCCCGACGCCCCGGAAGAAATCCCGGTGATCGACCTGGCCGACTATCTGGCCGGCAAACCCGGCGCACTGGAAGCCACCGCCGCCACCCTGCGCCATGCCCTGGAGAATATCGGCTTCTACTTCATCACCGGCCACGGCGTGGCCCAAACCCTCGTCGACGCAACCTTCAATGCCACCAAACGCTTCCACGCCCAGCCGCTCGACGACAAACTGAAACTCAAGATCAACCAGCACAATATCGGCTACCTGCCGGTCCGCGGCTCGGTCACCCGCCACTCCAAGATCAACCCGAACAACAAGCCCAACGTCAACGAAGCCTTCTTCGTCAAACGCGACCTCGCCCCCGACCACCCGGACGTCCTCGCTGTCCTGCCCTTCCGCGGCACCAACCAATGGCCCGACAGCCTCCCCGGCTTCCGCGAAACCGTGATGACCTATGCCACCGCCATGGAGCAACTCGGCCTCAGCCTGTTGCCGCTCTACGCCGTGGCGCTGGACCTGCCGCCCGATTTCTTCACCGCCCGCTTCGCCCCCCCGATGTACACCCTGCGCATGTCCCACTACCCGCAACAGGACAGCACCGACGAAAACGAGTTCGGCCTCGCCCCCCACAGCGACACCAGCTTCATGACCCTGCTGGCGCAGAACAAAGTGCCCGGCCTGTCGATCCGCCTGCCAAACGGAAACTGGATCGACGCCCCCGCCCTGCCCGGCAGCTTCCTGGTCAATGGCGGCGACATGCTGCGGCGCTGGACCAACGAACGCTTCCTCGCCACCCCCCACCGCGTGGTCAACCGCTCGGGCCAGGAGCGCTACGCCATCCCGTTCTTCTTCGACTGCGCCTACACCACCGACATGGCATGCCTGCCAACCTGCACCAATCCCGGCAACCCGCCGCGATACGAGACCATGACCTACCCGGAGTACATGGTCTGGTACCGCAACCTGAACTACGCCGCCCAAGCCGAGCCGCCCAAAGACCGCGACGGGGTGCAGCTTTCCGCAGGCTAGAGCGAAAGCCGTGCTGATAGGCGCACGGCTTTCGCTCTAGCTCTCTGTTTTGGCGAGCAACTTTATCCGATCAGACGATTCCGTCTGATCGGATGTTGCTCTAACGCGGTCAGGCCGAAATGGCGGCAGGCTCGGTGCGTTCGCGCTTGACCAGGAGCTTGTTCAGCGCGTGGACATAGGCGCGGACCGAGGCGACGATGGTGTCGGTATCCGCCCCTTGGCCGTCGACCATCTTGCCGTTTTCTTCCAGGCGGACGGTCACCCGGGCTTGCGCGTCAGTGCCTTCGGTGACCGCGCCGACCGAGTACAGGGTCAGGGTCGCGGTGTGCGGAAAGAGTTGCTGCACCGCATTGAAACAGGCATCGACCGGCCCATCGCCGGTGGCGGTGGCAAGCATGGTGACCCCGTCGATGTCCAGCTCCAGCTCAGCCTTCGGCGGCGCCTTGGTGCCCGCCCGCAGGTCGAGCGAGACGAACTTGATGCGGTCATTGCCGCGCATCACCTCGTCATCGACCAGGGCGGCGATGTCGTCGTCGAACACCACTTTCTTGCGGTCGGCCAGATCCTTGAAGCGGCGGAAGGCGTCATTCAGCTGGTTGTCGCCGACATCGCCGTAGCCCAGGGTCTTGAGCTTGTCGCGGAAGGCGGCGCGTCCGGAGTGCTTGCCCATCACCAGGTTGGAGCGTGCCCAGCCGATCGATTGCGGCGTCATGATTTCGTAGGTCTGGGCGTTCTTCAGCACGCCATCCTGGTGGATGCCGGACTCATGGGCAAAGGCGTTGCGCCCGACGATCGCCTTATTCGGCTGCACGTCAAAACCGGTGATCGCCGAGAGCAGTTTTGATGTCTTCAGGATGTGCTCGGTGACGATGCGCGGTTTTGCAGCGATGATGTCCGGCCGGGTGCGCATCGCCATCACCACTTCTTCCAGTGCTGCATTGCCCGCCCGCTCGCCGATGCCGTTGATGGTGCACTCGATCTGGCGAACCCCGGCCTGTAGCGCGGCCAGCGTATTGGCGACGGCCAGCCCGAGGTCGTTATGGTTATGCGCGGAGAAGATCACCTTTTCGGCGCCGGGCACGCGGTTGCGCACCATGGTGAACATGCGGCTGATATCGGCCGGCAGGGCGTAACCCACCGTATCCGGGATGTTGATGGTGGTGGCGCCGGCCTGGATGGCGGCTTCCACGGAGCGGCACAGGAAGTCGTCATCGCTGCGGCTGCCATCCTCAGCCGACCACTCGACGTCATCGGTGTGCTGGCGCGCCAGGGTGACGCAGTCGGTGATGCTGGCGAGCACTTCGTCGCGCGTCATGCGCAGCTTGTGCTCCATGTGCAGGTCGGAGGTGGCGATGACGATGTGGATGCGCGGGCGCAGCGCGGGCTTCAGCGCCTCGGCCGAGCGCAGGATATCGGCGCGCGCATGGCGCCCCAGGCTGGCGATCACCGGGCCGTCCGGGCGCCGGCCGACGGTCTCGGCGATCGCCTTCACACTCTCGAAATCGCCGATCGAGGCGATGGCGAAGCCGGCTTCCATCACGTCCACGCCGAGTTCGGCCAGCGCCTCGGCCATGCGCAGCTTCTCCTTGATGTTCATGGAGAAGCCCGGCGACTGCTCGCCGTCGCGCAGCGTGGTGTCGAAGATGATGACGCGGTCGTCGTCCAGCTTGCCGAAGCTGGGATGGTTGATGCTCATGATGGCGTGTCCTGGTTCTGAATTACCGCAAGGCCGCGCGCGCGCAGCCGCTCTCAGGGCTTCCCCTGAGCGATGCCGCAGTCGCGCGGCGTCACGCCCAGGGGCGGATAAGTCGAAGAAGGAGGGTCAGGCGTGCCACATCGCACGCCGACGCGCGCGCAGCCAGTTCGGCAGGGGTGGCAGTCATCTGCATGGGGCCAGAGACTAGCGGCGCCCCCGCGATGGTGCAAGCATCGGTTGCGCAACCCTGTTTTCTGGAAAATTTCGATGCCCAAAGTCGTGTTCTGCCGCGCCCTGCATCCCACGGCGATGGCGATGCTTGCCGCCCGGCCGGAGATCGAGGTGAAGATCCTGACCACCGAATTCCGCGGCCCGCCGATGCAGAAGGAGCTTTTCGACAATATCGCCGATGCCGACGCCATCATGGTCGGCCTCGAAAAAATCCAGGCCGACCTCTTGGCGGCAGCACCGAAACTGCGCGTCGTGAGCCGCTTCGGCGTCGGCTTCGACACGCTCGACATCCCCGAATGCACGCGACGAAGTGTCACTGTAGCTGTCGTGAACGGCGCCAATGATCAAAGCGTCGCCGAGCACGCCATGATGCTGATGCTCGCCGTCGCCCGCCGCACCACCGAATACGACGCCTCGGTGCGGGCGGGGACCTGGATGATCCAGACCGGCCGCCGCATGCACGAACTCTCCGAACGCACCATCCTGATCGTCGGCTACGGCCGCATCGGCACCCGCGTCGCCAAACTCTGCACCGCCTTCGGCATGAAGGTGATGGTGCACGACCCCGCCTTCCCGACCCCGCGCATCGCCGCCGACGGCCACATCCCCGCCCCGCATCTGATGGAAGCGGTGCCGCAGGCCGACATCATCAGCCTGCACTGCCCGCTCTCCGTCGAAACCCGCCACATGGTCGATGCCAGCTTCCTCAAGCAGATGAAACCCACCGCCTGGCTCATCAACACCGCGCGCGGCGGCCTGGTCGACGAACCTGCACTGGCCAAGGCACTCGCCGACGGCACCATCGAGGCCGCCGGGGTGGACGTGCTGGTCCAGGAACCGCCCAACCCCGACAATCCGCTGTTCAAACTCCCGAACGTCGTGCTGGCCCCGCACAACGCCGCCGCCCCGCTCGAATGCTACGCCAAGATGTCCCGCCGCGCCGTGCTCAACATCCTCGATTATTTCGACGGCAAGCTGGACCCCGGCTACGTCGTGAACCCCGAAACGCTTGGCCGGAACGCCCCATGACCGACCTCATTCCCCTGGCCAGCCAGCGCGACCTGTTCGAAATCCCGCGCGAAGTCACCTACCTCAACGCCGCCGCCTATGTCCCGCTGCCGCGCGCCGTGCGCGAAGCCGGCCAACTCGGCGTGACCACCAAGAGCTTCCCCTGGCACATGACCAACAGCCACGGCACCGAAATCTCCGAACGCGCCCGCAGCGCCGCCGCGCGCCTGCTCGGCACCGCGGCGGACAACGTCGCCATCACCGGGGCGGTCAGCTACGGCATCGCCACCGCCGCCCGCAACCTCGTGATACCCAAGGGCAGCCGCGTGCTGATGATCGATGGCGAATTCCCCTCGCTCGCCCTGGTCTGGCATGAACGTGCGCAGGCCGCCGGCGCGGTGGTGGAAGTCGTCCCCCGCCCCGCCGACGCCGACTGGACCAGCGCCCTGCTGGAAGCCATCGAACGCCCCGGTGCCCCGCCGGTCGGCCTCGCCGCCCTGACCCCGCTGCACTGGAGCGACGGGGCAATGATCGACCTCGGCCGGGTCACCGCCGCCCTGCACCGCCAGGGCGCCCGCATCGTCATTGACGCCACGCAGGCGGCCGGCGTGCTCGACCTCGACCTCGCCGCCCTGAAACCCGATTTCCTCGCCTTTCCGACCTATAAATGGGTGCTCGGCCCCTACAGCCTCGCCTTCCTCTACGTCGCCCCGGAACACCAATCCGGCCGGCCGCTGGAAGACCACGGCCCCGCCCGCACGCCGGGCTCCAACAGCTATATCCCCACCGCCCGCCGCTTCGATCGCGGCGAACGCAACGACCCCGTCGGCCTGCCGATGGCCGCCATCGGCCTCGAACAGGTCCTCGCCTGGGAACAAGGCGCCGTCGCCGCCCGGCTGCGCGGCCTGACCGACGCGCTGGCCGAAGCAGTGGCCGACATCCCCGGCCTCACCATGCTGCCCCGCGCCCTGCGCGCCCCGCACATCCTCGGCCTGCGCCTGTCCGGTGGTATGCCCGCCGGATTGGTCGACTGCCTCGCCACCCGCGGCGTCCACGTCGCCGACCGCCTCGGCGTCATGCGCGTCAGCCCGCACGTCTATAATGACGAAACCGACGTCGCCACCTTCGCCACCGCCTTGCGCCACGCCGTCGCGCCGTAGGACAATGCGGGCTGGTGGGCGTGGCGAAACGGTAGACGCAGCAGACTTAAAATCTGCTTCCCCCCGGGGAGTGCGGGTTCGAGCCCCGCCGCCCGCACCAAGGCAGCGATCAGCAAGGCCTTCTTTTTGTGAACAAAAAGAAGCAAAAAAACTTTGTCCATTGGTGCCCGTCCTTGCTGTACGCTCCCCCCCGCAAGGGTATCCAGGGGAACACAGGACATGAACCGCAGGAGGCTTCTCGGCGCGGCATTGGGCGCCATCGCCCTGGCCCGCCCGGCCATCGCCCAAGGCGCCAGCCGGGTGCTCAAATTCGTCCCCCAGGCCAACCTCGCCAATCCTGATCCGGTCTGGACCACCGCCACCGTCGCCGCCAACCACGCCCATATGGTTTGGGACCAGCTCTGGACCTTCGACGAGGCACTGACCCCGCGCCTGCAAATGCTCGCCGGCGTTACCACCTCGGACGACAAGCTGACCTGGCGCCTGGCCCTGCGCGACGGCCTGATGTTCCATGACGGCGAGCCGGTGCGCGCCCAGGACTGCATCGCCTCGCTCGCCCGCTGGATGCGACGGGACGGCATGGGCCAGCGCATCGCCGCCCAGCTCAACGAGATGCGCGTCGTCAGCGACCGCAGCTTCGAGATCGTGCTGACCAGGCCGTTCCCGCTGCTGCCGATGGCGCTGTCCAACAACTGCCACGTGATGCCCGAACGCATCGCCAAGACCGACGCCTTCCAGCAGATCACCGAATACATCGGCAGCGGCCCGTTCCGCTTCCTGCGCGACGAGTGGGTGACCGGCGCACGCGCAGCCTATGCCCGGTTCGACAAATACGTGCCCCGCAGCGAGACCCCGTCCAACATGGCCGGCGCCAAGGTGGTGAACGTCGACCGCGTCGAGTGGATCATCATGCCCGATCCCGCGACGGCCGCCGCCGCCCTGCAAACCGGCGAGATCGACTGGGTGGAGCGCCCGCTCGCCGACCTGATCCCGATGCTGCGCCGCAACCGCGAGGTGCTGGTGGACGACACCGACCTGCTCGGCGAACTCGGCATCGTCCGCTTCAACCACCTGCATCCGCCGTTCAACAACGTCAAGCTGCGCCAGGCGCTGCTCGCGATCACCGATCAGAAGGACTACCTCGCCGCGGTGATGGGCGCGGACAGCCCATACACCACCCAGCCGGTCGGCATCTGGACCCCCGGCACGCCCCTGGCCAGTGATGCCGGCATGGAAAAGCTCACCGGCAAGCGGGACCTCGCCGCCGCGAAAAAGCTCGTCGCCGAGTCCGGCTACAACGGCCAGAAACTCGTGCTGATGGCGCCGACCGACTTCCCCACCCTCAACGCCCTGGCCCAGGTCACCCGCTCACTCTGTGACCAGCTCGGCCTGAACGTCGAATACGTTGCCACCGATTGGGGCTCGCTGATCCAGCGCCGCGCCAGCCGCGAGCCGGTGGAAAAGGGCGGCTGGTCGATCTTCTGCACCTCCGGCGGCGGCTTCACCGCATCCAACCCGGCCGTCTACACGTCGCTCTGGGGCATGGGCGAAAAGGCCTGGTTCGGCTGGTACAACAGCCCGAGAATGGAAGCCCTGCGCGACGCCTGGTACGAGGCGCCCGACCTGCCGACCCAACAGGGCCTGGGCCGCGAGATGCAAATCCTGGCGCTGGACGAGGTGCCCTTCGTGCCAACCGGCATGTGGCGCTCGCCGATTGCCCGGCGTGCCAACGTCACCGGCATCCTGCGCGCCGCGCGGCCGCTGTTCTGGAATTTGCGCAAGGGGTGAAGGAGGAAAAGCAAGAAAGGCGTTCTTTTTTGAAAAAAAGAACCAAAAAACTTTTGTCCATTGGCGTGGTGTCGATGGCGAACGCCCGGTCTAAATGGATAAAGTTTTTTTGCTTCTTTTTGTCCACAAAAAGAAGATTCTTCCCCTTAGCCTGTCTTCCGGAATGATAGCGGACGCAAGCCCGTTCTGGACTGCGCTCGCCATCGTTCAGGTCCTGGGCTCGGCGGCCGTCACCGCGCACGTCTTGCTGCGTCAGCGCAATCCGGTCTCGGCGGCAGCCTGGATCGGCCTGGCCTGGCTCGCCCCGGCATTCGGCGCCGCGTTGTATGTCCTGCTCGGCGTCAACCGCATTGAGCGCCGCGGCCAGCGCCTGCGCCGCCGTCCCGTGACCGCGCCCGATCAGCCGGCCTGTTGCGCCATCGCGCCGGCGCACCTGATCCCGCTGGATCGCGCCGCCAGCGAAATCACCGGCCGCCCCTTGCTGGCCGGCAACACCGCCGCGCCCTTGCAGCACGGCGAGGCCGCCTACCCCGCGATGCTCGATGCCATCGCCGCCGCCAGGCACAGCATTGTGCTCAGCAGCTACATCTTTCGCCATGACGGCATCGGCCGCCGCTTCATCGCAGCACTATCCGCCGCCCAGGCGCGCGGGGTTGCGGTGCGGGTGCTGCTGGACGGTGTCGGCGGCGGCTATTTCAACGCCGGCGCCTATCGCCACCTGCGCCGCACGGCAGTGCCGGTCGCCCGCTTCCTGCATTCGCATTTGCCCTGGCGCATGCCGCTGCTCAACCTGCGCTCGCACAAGAAGCTGCTGATCGTCGATGGCCGCATCGGCTTCACCGGCGGCGTGAATATCGGCGACGAGAACCTCGATATCACCAGCCGCGGACGCCTGGCGCGCCGCCGCCGTGGCATCCGCGACACGCATTTTCGCCTGTGCGGCCCGATCGTTGGCCAGATGATGGCCACCTTCGCCGAGGACTGGGCCTTCACCACCCGCGAAACCCTGCGCGGCCCGCTCTGGTTTCCGCCGATCTCCCCCGCCGGCCGCCACACCGGCGACACCTTTGCCCGCGTCGCCACCTCCGGGCCGGATCACGACATCGAGCGCATCAAGCTGCTGATGATGGCCGCCATCACCGCCGCCCGGCACCGCATCCGCATCGTCACCCCGTATTTCCTGCCCGACGACGCCCTGGCCACCACACTGGCGCTGGCCGCGCTGCGCGGCACCCGCGTCGAGATCATCGTCGCCGACCGCAGCGACTATCGCCTGCTCGACTGGGCGATGCGCGACGGCCTGCTGGCCCTGGCCCGCGCCGGCTGCGACGTGCTGTGGAGTGCCGCGCCCTTCAACCACTCCAAGCTGATGACCGTCGACGGCGCCTGGTGCCTGATCGGCAGCGCCAACTGGGACATGCGCAGCCTGCGGCTGAACTTCGAGCTGAACGTCGAGCTGCGCGACCCCGCCACAACCGCGGCGATCGACGCCCTGATCGACGCCACCCCGGCCCGCCGCGCCAACCCGCGCGAGCGCACCATCCCGATCCGTCTGCGCGACGCCGCAGCGCGGCTTCTGCTGCCGTATCTTTGAATCAAGGGAAGGTGTTCTTTTTTGAAAAAAAAGAACCAAAAAACTTTTATCCATAAGCAAATGGTTGAAAGTCTTTTTGCTGCTTTTTCTACAGAAAAAGAAGACCCTTCCTAACGTGAAAGGACCCGCCCATGCCCGTCGATCCGCAAATCCAGGCCCTGCTGGACCGCTCCGCCCACCTGCCAGGCACCCACACCCTGTCGGTCGCCGATGCCCGCGCGCGCTATGACGCGCTGGTGAAAGTCCTGCCGCCCGCAGCCGCCATCGCCCGGGTCGAGGAGCGCAGCATCGCTGGTCCCGGCGGTCCGCTGAAGCTGCGCATCTACACCCCCGAGGGCACCGGCCCCTTCCCGGTCATCGTCTTCTTCCACGGCAGCGGCTTCGTGCTGTGCAGCCTGGACACCCATGACGGCATGTGCCGCAACCTGTGCGGCGGCGCCGGCGCCCTGGTCATCTCCGTCGACTACCGCCTCGCCCCCGAGCATCGCTTCCCCGCCGCCCCCGAAGACTGCCTGGCCGCCACACGCTGGGCCGCCGCCCATGCCGCCGAACTCGGTGGCGACCCCGCCCGCATCGTCGTCGCCGGGGACAGCGCCGGCGGCAACCTCGCCGCCGTCACCGCGCTGCGCATCCGCGACGAAGGCGGCCCGAAACTCGCCGGCCAGCTCCTGCTTTACCCCGTCACCACCCACTGCACCGCCGACATGCCGTCCTACGCCGAAAACGCCGAAGGCTACGGCCTGACCCGCGCCACCATGGAATGGTTCTGGGGCCACTACGCCGACC
>JANXSA010000124.1 GCA_025352915.1 Rhodospirillales bacterium
GGTTTCCAAAACCGCAGTGAACTGCGGCACACCGACCCCGGCGACCACCCGCGTCGTGCAGATCGAGCCAGGCCCGATGCCGATCTTAACGGCGTCAGCGCCGGCATCGATCAGCGCCTGGGCGCCTTCGGGGGTCGCCACGTTGCCTGCGATCACCTGCACCGCGTTGGACAGTTTCTTGATCCGCGCAACGGCGGCGATCACGCCGCTGGAATGCCCATGCGCGGTATCGATCACCACCACATCCACCCCGGCGGCAATCAACGCTTCGGTGCGGGCAAATCCCTCATCGCCCACCCCAGACGCCGCCGCCACCCGCAGCCGCCCCAACTCGTCCTTGTTGGCCAGCGGATGCGCCACCGCCTTGTCCATGTCCTTGACCGTAATCAACCCAACGCAGCGATACTGGTCATCCACCACCAAAAGCTTCTCGATCCGATGCTTGTGCAGCAACTCGCGCGCCTGTTCCGCCGCATGTTCGGCGCGCACCGTCACCAGGTTCTCCCGCGTCATCAGCTCATAAACCCGCAGATTCGGGTCGGTGGCAAACCGCACATCCCGATGCGTCAGGATCCCAACCAGCCGCCCAGTCTCCCGCTCGGTCACCGGAAACCCGCTGATGTGATGCAGCACCATCAGCGCCCGCGTCTCGGCCAGCGTCATGTCGGGATGAATCGCAATCGGATTCACCACCATCCCCGACTCGAACTTCTTCACCCGCCGCACCTGGGCCGCCTGCTCGTCGATCCCCAGGTTCTTGTGGATCACCCCGATGCCGCCATGCTGCGCCATGGCAATCGCCATCCCGCTCTCGGTGACGGTATCCATCGCCGAGGACACCAGCGGAATGTTCAACGAAATCACCCGCGTCAGCTTGGTATGCGTCTTCACCAACGTCGGCAGCACCTCGGAATACGCGGGCACCAGCAAAACGTCATCGAAAGCCAGCGCTTCGGAAATGCGCGAGGACACCCCCGCACCGGTGGTGGAGAGTGAATGAGACTGCGTATCTGGGGGTGCCATGGCCGGACCTTTCCGCTACCTTGGCGTCCCTCCTTAATCCCATGCGCCGGGCGACGCAAGCGCCGACAGCGCGCAGGAAGAATCTTCTTTTTGTGAACAAAAAGAAGCAAAAAAACTTCATCAATCAGGAAAAATTCCCTCTCCCCTTGGGGGAGAGGGTTGGGGTGAGGGGTCGCTCCAAACCGTCACGTCGGCCGAACTAATGCGGCGCCATCACTTCAACGCTCGGAAAATACCCGCGATACCGCCCGGCATCCCGCGTCAGCAACGTCAGCCCCGCCACCGCCGCATGCGCGCCAATGAAGAAATCCGGCAACACCCCACTGCGCCCGCCACCGCGCCGCCGATAATCAAGAAACGCCTTGCCCGCCAGGAACAGCGCCGCCCGCTCCAGTTCACGCACCGACCAGCCTGCCCACCGCGGATCGTCAGTCACCAGGTCGAGCAGGACATTGGTGTCGACCAGCGTGGCCTCATTCGCCACGGGTCAGCGCCATCACCTCATCGGTGCTCATCCCCGCCCCAGCAGTCCCCCGCAACCGCGCAAACCGCGACCGAACCGGCCGAGCCGTCCCCGCCTTGCTCACCACCACCCGCCTCCCGCCCAGCAAAAAATCAGCGATTCGAGCAAAAAATTCCTTGATTCACCGAATTTAGTTAGTTAATATCCACCCCAATGGAAACAGGAACCACATTGGCCGACCAGTTCGCTGGCTTGCGCGCCTCCCCCACCACCCCCAACGCTGACACCCGGATTCTGTCCACCGCCCTATGCGCCATGCTCGCCGCCATTTTCGCGCGAATCTTTGCCCGCCTGGAGCAAATGCTCCTGCTCTGGCACTCCGGCGCCCTGCCCTCCACCCGCACCAACTGCCCGACCCGCCACACCCACATCCACGGTTCCCCGCGCACCCGCGGAATCACCGCCGCATCCACGCCCCGCGCCCTTAGTGTCCGTCCGGAAAGTCTCCCGGTTGAGGGCCGGCGAGGCATTTTTGGTGCCG
>JANXSA010000131.1 GCA_025352915.1 Rhodospirillales bacterium
CAAGATCGCCGAGGTGCGCCCGGCGAGCGCCACCACCCTGTTCATCTTCGGCGTCGGCGCCGGGCGGACGACGGTGGCGGCCGTCGATGCCGCCGGCGCCTCGATTGCCGAATACGATGTCTTTGTAAGGCCGGCCATCTATGCCTCGACCGAAGCCGAGGCCACAATCGCCCGGGTGCTGCCGGGCACCAACATCCGCGTCACCCCACAGAGCCGCGGCATGCTGGTCACCGGCAACGTCGCCACCGCCGGCGAGGCCGCTCGCGCGCTGGCGATCGCGCGCGGGTTCATGGCCGCTGGCCAGACCGTCGAGGACCAGCTTTCGGTGGCCGCCAATGTCCAGGTCACGCTGCGCGTGCGGATCGCCGAAATGCAACGCAACGTCACCCGCAACCTTGGCATCGACTGGCAGGCGCTGGGCACGATCGGCAGCATCGCCCGGCTGCCGGCACTCAATCTGGCAACCGCCGGTGCGTCCGCGGTTGCTTGCGCCGTCGGATTGCCGCTCAGCACCAGTTGCCAGGGGGTCGGGTTCAACGGGCTGATCGATGCGCTGGCGCAGGACAACCTGGCGCGCATCCTGGCCGAGCCCAACCTGACGGTGATGAGCGGGCATACCGCGAGCTTCCTGGCCGGTGGCGAATACCCGATCCCGGTGGGCCAGCAGAACGGCACCATCTCCATCGAATTCAAGAAGTTCGGCGTGAACCTGTCGTTCCTGCCGACGGTGCTGTCCGATGATCGCATCCACCTCAAGGTGACGCCCGAGGTCAGCCAGCTTTCCGATGACGGCGCGGTCAACATCCTGGTCGGCAACCTGAGCCTGCGCATCCCAGCACTGACCGTGCGGCGGGCCGATACCACGGTTGAACTTGGCAGCGGCCAGAGCTTTGCCGTGGCCGGGCTGTTGCAGGATTCGCTGCGCCAGGCCGACAAGGGGTTGCCGGGGCTGGGCGAAGTGCCGGTGGTGGGGGCGCTGTTCCGCTCCGACCGGTTTCTGCGCAACGAAACCGAGCTGGTGATCGTAATCACCCCCTATATCGTGCGGCCGGTGAATGACCCGTCGCGACTGCGGGTGGCGGGCGAGAACTATACCGTGCCGAGCGACCGCGAGCGGCTGTTGCTGATGCGGCAGAACGGCCAGGGGCCGGCCTCGACGCTGGTTTCGCCGGGAGCCGCGATGGTGCCGGCCACGATAACCGCTCCCGGGCGCGCGCCCGGCCGCCCCGGCTTCGTCCTGCAGTGAGCAAGAACATGTCCCGGACCGGCAAAATCCGCGCCCTCTCGGCGGTTCTGTTCGGCGCCCTGCTCGCCAGCGGATGCAGCTTTACCGACCCTTACCAGCGCGCCGGCACCTGGAAGCCCAGCCGCGTCAACGACGCCAATATCGCGGCCCAGGTCGCCAACCCGGCCGACCTGGCGCGCGGCCGTGGCGTTTCGGGCGGTAATGTCCGGGTTGCCACCACCCCGGTCGAACGCATGTGGCGCGGTCCGGCCGCGGCTCAACCGGCGGGCGGCAGTGCCGCCGGGGGGCTTGCCGGCCAGCTTGGCGGCGCGCGCCCGGACAGCGAGGCGCCGCGCTGATGTCTGAAGCGGCGAACCGCTCCGGGACTGACCGCTCCGGGACTGACCGCTCCGGGACGGCGACGGGCATCGACCCGCGCATGGCGGCGGCGCGCCACGACCGGCCGCAGCTGATGACGTTCCTGATCGACGCCCATACCGAGGCGGCGGTGCGCGACGGCCTGGCCGACCTGTTGCTGGAAACCGCCGACATGCGGCGCGGCGGCATTCGCGCCGCGGTTGCCGCGCTGCAAAAAATCACCACGCCGCGCATCCTGGTGGTGGATGTCAGCGGCGAGGAAGAACCGTTGGCCGCCCTCGGCTCGCTGTCCGAAGTGGTCGAGCCCGATGTCGTGGTGCTGGTGGTCGGCGATATTCACGACATCACCTTCTACCGCGAGGTGACGCGCGGCCTCGGCGCGATGGAATACCTGGCCAAGCCGCTGACCCGCGACATCGTCTCGCGGCATTTCGGCCCCTATGTCCGCGGCCAGACACGCGCCGGCGTGGTGCTCGGCGGGCGGATGATCGCGCTGACCGGGGCGCAGGGCGGGGTTGGCGCCTCGCTGTTGGCCGCCAACCTGGCCTGGCATCTTGGCACCGAGCGCAACCGCCACACTGTGTTGCTGGACGCCGACATGCATCGCGGCACCGGCGCGTTTTTGTTGAACACCGCGCCGAGCCCCGGCCTGCGCTCGGCGATCGAGACGCCGGAGCGCATCGACGCCCTGTTGGCCGAGCGCGCCGCCCAGCCGGTATCCGAGCGCCTGCACGTGCTGGCCAGCGACGTGCCGCTGACCGAAACGCCGATCTATGCCGATGGCGCTGCCGATTCCCTGCTGGGGGCGCTGCGCCGGCGCTACAACTTCATCATCGCCGACGTGTCGCTGAACGGCTCGCGATTCAGCCGCGACCTGGTGACCCTTGCCCAGCAGCGGGTGGTGGTGATGCTGCCGACGCTGGTTTCGATCCGCGACACGCTGAAGCTGCTCGGCCTGAAGATCGGGCCGGAGAAGGGCGACCGGCCGATCGTGGTGCTGAACCGGCTCGGCATGCCTGGCGGGCTGCAACGCCGGCAGGTCGAGGACACACTGGGGGTCAAGGCCGATATCGTCATCCCCGACCTGCCGCGGGTGGTGACCAATGCGACCAATATCGGCGAGCCGGCGGCCGCCGCCCGCAGCCCGCTGCGCAATGCGATCATCGAGCTGACCGGGCTGGCCGCGGCCAACGGGCTGATGGACATGGGCAAGCGCGGCGAGGATGCCGCCGCCCAGGCCCCGGTCCGCCGCGGCTGGCGCCTGTTCGGGGGCCGTAAGGGATGAGCGGTGCATCCGGTTTCGGCCGCCGTCGCGCTGTCGATGGGCCTGACCTGGCGGTGCTGACGCCGGCGGTGGCCGACCGCAGCCTGGCGGTGGTCACCGCGTCGCAGAGCGCGCCGCCCGAGGCGATCGCCGAGTTGCGCATTCTGTGCCTGGCCCGGCTGGAGCCCGCGGCGGTGGCGGCCCTCTCGCCCGAGCGGCTGACGCTGGAGGTGGAAAAGCTGATCTCCGAGATCGCCACCGGGCGCCGCGTCCACCTGAACGGCATCGAGCAGCATATGCTGGCGCAGGAGCTGGTCAACGACATGCTCGGCCTCGGGCCGTTGCAGCCGCTGCTGGATGACGAGCGAATTGCCGACATCATGGTGAACGGCCCGAACAAGGTGTTCGTCGAGCGCGGCGGGCGCGTCGAGCTGTCCAACGTGCGCTTCCGCGACGAGAGCCACCTGGCCTCGATCTGCCAGCGCATCGCCGCCGGGGTCGGCCGGCGCATCGACGAGGCCAGCCCGATGGTCGATGCCCGGCTCAAGGACGGCAGCCGCGT
>JANXSA010000148.1 GCA_025352915.1 Rhodospirillales bacterium
ATCTCGGCCTACAAGGCCTCGAGCCCCTCGCCGGTGACCGCGGACACGGCGGCGCAGTTCGCCCGCACCGGCACCGCCTCGATGCCGCCGAGCAGGTCGGCCTTGTTCAGCACCTCGATGCTGCGGCTGGCCCAGTCGGCGCCCAGCGTGGTGTCGCGCACCATGCCCTCCAGCACGCCGATCACGTCCGTCCGCTGGGCGTTGCTGTCGGGGTGGGCGGCGTCGCGGATGTGCAGGATGACATCGGCCTCGGCCACCTCCTCCAGCGTGGCGCGGAAGGCGGCGACCAGTTCGGTCGGCAGTTCGCTGATGAAGCCGACGGTGTCGGACAGGATCACATGCCGGCCGCTGGGCAGGCGCAGGCCGCGCATGGTGGGGTCCAGGGTGGCGAAAAGCTGGTCCTTGACCATCACCTCGGCCCCGGTCAACGCGTTGAACAGCGTTGATTTTCCGGCATTGGTATAGCCGACCAGGGCGACGATGGGATACGGCACCCGCTTGCGCGCGCCGCGATGCAGGCCACGGGTGCGGCGCACCTGTTCCAGCTCGCGCTTGAGCCGCACGATGCGGTCGCCGATCAGCCTTCGGTCGGCCTCGATCTGCGTCTCGCCGGGGCCGCCGAGGAAGCCGAAGCCGCCGCGCTGGCGCTCAAGATGGGTCCAGGAGCGCACCAGGCGCGAGCGCTGGTATTCCAGATGAGCCAGCTCGACCTGCAACGAACCCTCGCGGGTCTGCGCGCGCTCGCCGAAGATATCCAGGATCAGCCCGGTGCGGTCGATCACCTTGCAGCCCCAGATTTTCTCCAGGTTGCGCTGCTGCACCGGCGAAAGCTGGGCATCGACCACGGCGACGTCGACATGCTCGCGGCTGATCGCCTCGCCCTGCGCCTCGGCCTGGCCGGAGCCCAGCAGGGTGGCCGGCTTGCGCCCGCGCAACGGCAAGATCGCGGTGTGTACAATCACCAGGCCGATCGAGGCGGCCAAGCCGACCGCCTCGGCCAGCCGTGCCTCCGACGCACGGATGGCCGCATCGGCGCGGCTCTCCCATGGCAGGATGACCGCGGCGCGGGTGATGGTCGTGGTAGGCTTGGCGGTCCACCCGGCACCATCAGGCGCCGGGTGGCTCAGGCTGCCATCCCGATCGGGCGGCTCAGTCGATGTCGGCAGCGGCGCTCTCCCGTGTGGCGAGGGTCAGTGTGTTGGCGCTTGTAGCGGGCGCCGCCGCACCCTCGGTCTTGACGCCATCGAACAGCGAAATCGGCGCACCCGGCATGACCGTGGAGATGGCATGCTTGTAGACCAGCTGGGTGTGGCCGTCGCGGCGCAACAGCACCGAGAAATTGTCGAACCAGGTGATAATCCCCTGGAGCTTCACCCCGTTCACCAGGAAGACGGTGACGGGCGTCTTGTTCTTGCGCACGTGGTTCAGGAACACGTCCTGCACGTTCTGCGATTTTTCAGCTGCCACGAGTTGGATCCTTCTTATGTGCCCCGCAGGTGTCCTGTCGGAAGGCGATGTTGTTGTTGTTCCCACCTGCCGGGCGGCGGACGTGGCGCGGCCGTCCGCACGGCTTGGATGGGCATTTCACCACCGCCTCAGTCCTTCCGAAGGTTCTCCTCCAGGAAATGGGCCAGGGCGCCGGCGCCGGCGAAGTGCAGTCCCGGCTCGCATTCGCTTCCCTGCATCAAGGCGAGGCCACCATCGTGCGCGGCATCGCCCAGCAGCACCGCGGTGCAGCCAGCGGCGTGGGCAGTTTGCATGTCCAGCGCCGTATCGCCGATATACCACACTGCGGGGCCCGGCTGCACGCCGATCGTTGACAGCGCACGCCTGAGCGGTGCGGGGTGTGGCTTGTCCGCCGCGCAGTCGCCCGCGCCGATCACGGCGCCGAACCGGCCGCTCCAGCCCAGATGTTCCACTTCACGCCGCAGGAACGGCCCGGCCTTGTTGGAAACAACTGCAAGCGGCCAGGCGGACGCAACATCCAGCATTGCCGCGGTGCCCGCCAGTTCCGCCAGATGGTCGAGATGCACGCGCTGCATAGCCGGCCCGAATGCGGCGACGGCGGCTTCCCAATCACCGCCGAACAGCGGCGGAAACGAATCGCGCATCGAGCCGCGAATCCGCTCGCGCCCCTGCTGCACCGTCCAGCCCGGCTTGCCGAACTGCGCGAACACCTCGTTCAGGGCCGCGACAATGCCGGCCCAGGCATCAACCAGGGTGTTATCCCAGTCGAAGACCAGGGCTGCCGGCCGCACCATCAGTCGCGGTACGACGGATCGATCCGGTCCAGCCGCTTCAGCAGCGCCGGCCATTCCAGCACCCCCCGCCGGCGCATCCCCGTCGGCTTGAACAGCCGGTTGGTTTCGGTCACCGCTTCCGGCGACGGCATATGCAGCTCGGTGTTGCACGACAGCGCCATCACCTGGAGCTGGCAGGCGCGTTCCAGGCGGAACAAATTGTTGAACGCCTCGGCGATCGAGGTGCCGGTGACCAGCAGCCCGTGGTTGCGCAGGATCATCACCTCGCGCTCGCCCAAATGCTCCACCAGCCGCGTCCGCTCGTCCAGGTTCAGCGCCGGGCCCTCGAACTCATGATACGCAATGTCGGTGAACCGCATCGAGGATTGCGCGATCGGCATCAGCCCAACCTTCATCGCCGAAACCGCCATCCCGGCCAGGCTATGCGTATGGATCACGCAATCCACATCATGCCGCGCCATATGCACCGCGCTGTGGATGACGAAGCCGGCCTTGTTGCAGCCCAGCCCGGTGGGGTCGAACAGCACCTCGCCGGCATCGTTGACCTTGACGAAGCACGACGCGGTCATCTGGTCGTAGAGCAACCCATAGGGGTTGAGCAGGAAGGTCCCCTCCTCGCCCGGCACCCGCACCGAGATGTGGTTGGCGATCATCTCGTCCATGCCGTAGTGGTTGACCAGCCGGTAACAGGCGGCGAGGTCGACACGGACCTGCCACTCGGCCGCACTGACCTGCGCGCGCACTGGCCGGCTGTCGGTGCTGGCCGGCGCGGTCATCGCCTCGGCGCGCTGGATGTCGTTCATCGGTCGGTCCCCCGGAAATGTCGGACGCAGCGCAGCAGCAAACGCGCCCGGCCGCAAGCCATGCCCTTGACACATCGGACCCGCTAAAGCCGTCTGCCGCCAGGAGGGCCCGTGCCATGGACATCGACCACCTGAAGACCTGGATCGGCCGGCAGGAGGTGCTGGAGGACCGGCTCGGCCTCGCCCCGGTGGCCGCCCTGTCGGCCACGCTGGACCGCGACGACCCAACCCCGGCCGATGGCGATGCCCTGCCGCCGCTCTGGCACTGGCTGTATTTCCTGCCGCGCGCCCGCCAGTCCGAGATCGGCCCGGACGGCCATCCGAAGCGCGGCGGATTCCTGCCTCCGGTCCCCCTGCCCCGCCGCATGTGGGCCGGCGGCCGCCTCACCTTCCTGGCGCCGCTGCGCCTGGGCCAACCCGTCCGCCGCGTCTCCACCATCGCCGATGTCTCGGCCAAATCCGGCCGCTCCGGCACCCTGGTCTTCGTCCTGGTGCGCCACGAGGTCTTCGGCCCCGATGGCCTGGCGATCACCGAGGAACACGACATCGTATATCGGGATGCCCCCGATCCCGCCGCCGCCGCCGCCGCCACCACCACCGTCGCAGTGCCGCAGCAGGCGCCCACCGACGCGACCTGGCGCCGCGACATCGTCGCCGACGACGTGCTGCTGTTCCGCTATTCCGCGCTGACCTTCAACGGCCACCGCATCCACTATGACCGCCGCTACGTGACCACCGAGGAATTCTATCCCGGCCTGATCGTGCACGGCCCGCTGCTCGCCACGCTGCTGCTCGACCTGTTCCGCGGCCACGACCAGCGCGCGGTCAAATCCTTCACCTTCCGCGCCTTGTCGCCCGTCTTCGACACAACGCCATTCAGCGTCTGCGGCACCCCAACCGGCGACGGCGCCAAACTCTGGATCCGCCGTGCCGACGGCGCCCTGTGCATGGAAGCCGAGGCCGGCGCCTGATCAATCCACAATGAACAGCGTCGTCGCCACCTTGGTCCGGCTGCGATGCGCCATCGCGCCATCCGCCACCTGATAGCTCATCCCCGGCGTCAGCACCGCCACCGACCCATCGGCCAGCTCGGTCTCCAGCTCGCCGGACAGGCACAGCAGGATATGCCCATTCTCGCACCAGTGATCGGCGAGATACCCCGCGCTATACTCCACCATCCGCACCCGGATCGCTCCGAACTGCCGGGTCCGCCAATGCGCCATCCCAGTCTCGCCGGGATGCTCGGTGCGCGCCACCGCGGACCAGTCGGTGGTGCCGAAGGGAATATCCGACATCTGCATGACGCGCGCTCCTGAAGCCCCGACGAGCCTACCCGGCCACCGTGGTGCGCACCATCCGCCGCCGCTCCCCGCTGGCGGCAAACGGCGTCGCCCGGTGCATCACCGCCCGGTTGTCCCAGACCAGCACATCGCCCGGTGCCCAGCGATGCGAATAGACAAACCGCGCCTCCCCCGCCAACGCCACCAGCCGCTCGATCAGCGCCCGGCCCTCCGTCTCCGCCATCCCCTCGATCGCCCGCGCATGCGCCCCCAGGTACAGCGCCGGGCCATGCGGATTCTCGTCACGCACCACCTTCTGGCGCACCGGCGGATGGTCGGCCGCCTCGGCCTCGGTCACCAGCGCCGGGTCCACAAGCCGGCGCGACCAGGCGAAATCATGCACCGCCACCAGCCCCCGCAGCCGCTCCCGCTCCGCCGGATCGAGTGCGGCCAGCGCCGCCCGCATGCTGGCGAACTCGGTATTGCCTCCCGCGGACGGGATTTCCCTGGCGGACAGGATCGAGATCCGCGCCGGCACCGGCTTGAAACTGCTATCATGATGCCAGGCTTGGTTGGCCCGCCCGTTCAACACCTGGCGCGCGCTCGGTGCCGCGATGCCGCCATCCCGCCCAATATTGGTCAGCACAATCACCTTGCTGCCGGCCCCATCGGCGCCGGCACGGGTCGCTTCCAACGCGCCAAACCCCTCGCTGAAGGCGATCTGGGCCTCATCGGTGACATTCTGGCCGGGAATGACCAGTACCTGGTGGCGGGCCAGCGCCTCGCGCAGCGCCGCGGCCTCGGCGGGCGTGATGCCGGCGCCGATATCCAGGCCAGTGACGCGCGCGGCGATGGCCGGGGCGATCGGGGTTATCGTGAGCATGGCAGGTCCTCCTGGCGCCGCTTGTCCCATGATTGCGCCATCCGGGACCAGGCACCCATCCGGCAAAAGATAATCCCGCCCAGCGGGATACTCAGACGCCCTGCGCCACCAGATGCGCCACAAAGGCGGTGATCTTGCCCGGCACATGCGGGGCCGCCGCATGGACCGCAACCATCGCCGCATCGTAGCCGACCGGCGCCAGCCGCCAGCCCGGCAACAGCGGGATCAACCGTCCGGCCGCCACGTCGTGCCCGACCATCCAGCCGGGCAACAGGACAATACCCAGCCCGGCAAGCGCCGCCAGCAACAGCGCCTCGCCGCTATTGGCGCGCAACGGGCCACTCACGGCAAGGCGGCGCTGCCCCCCCGGCCCCCCGTCCGCCACCCAGACCACCGGCTCGGCCTCGCGCCGGTAGCCGAGGCAGGCATGGCGGAGCAGGTCCACGGGCGAAGCCGGCATGCCCTGCGCCGCCAGATAGCCGGGTGCCGCGCAGAGCATCCGCTGCTCGCCGGCCAGAGCATGGGCGACGAAGGATTTCTCCACGGGCGCCCCTAGCCGGATCACCAGATCGACCCCTTCGACCGGCAACTGGCTCGGCGCCTCGGTCAGCGTGAGGTCGATCTCCACCGCCGGATGGGCGGCCCGAAACGCACCGAGATGCGGCAGCACATGCCGCAGCGCGAACGACCGCCGGGCCACCACGCGCAACGTGCCGGCGGGCGCATCATGCAGCCCCCTGGCTTGGCCCAATGCCGAATCGAGCTCGGCCAGCACGCTCACCAAGCGGGTGCGCAAAGCGATTCCGGCCTCGGTGGCGGTGGCATGGCGCGTGGTGCGGTCGATCAGCCGCAGGCCGAGCGCATGCTCCAGTTCCTGCAAACCGCGGGAAGCCGCGGTCGCGGAAATGCCAAGCCCCCGCCCGGCGCCGGTGATACTGCCGCCTTCCGCAATGCGCACGAACAGGCGCAGCGCGGTCAGCCGGTCCACACCGCACCCGCAACCGGAAGCCTAAACGCTGAACGCCTTGGCAAGGTCGCCGAGCACCTTCTCCTCGACATCGGAAATCCGCATCCCGATTCCCAGGAACCCGCCCGCCGCCAGCGCCACCGCCCGCGCCCGGTCGATGATCGGTCCCTGCAGCGCGCGACGCCCGGCATGGTCCATCCCGGTGGTGATCGCGCCGATATAGCCCTTCCACGACTCGACCAACGCCGCCGGCGGGGCGGCCTCGAGCCATTTTTCCAGCATCGCATAGCCGGAAGCCCCCGCCTTCAACCCGGAGTCACCGGCCGCCCGCAGCACCGCGGCGCGCTCCTTCGCATCGATGCTGCCATCGGCCCAGGCCACCGCCACCAGCGGCACCAGCGCGATCGCCGCCAGCGTCTCGGGCGAGATATCCAGCTTCACCAGCGTCTCCAGCACCGCGGCATCGGTGATGCCGGACACCGTGGTGTAGGCGTCCTTGCGCGCGCGGATCTCCGCCGGCTCGGACAGGCGCTGGCGCAGAACGGCGTCCTGCTTGGCGAAAAACGCCTCCTCCAGGGCCCGGCGGCGGTCGTCGAGGGCTTCGTGGCTCATGCTCTGCTCCGGTGCGTCTGAATGCGACCATGCACATAGCCGTGCGCGCGCCAAATTCCAATCCGCGACGGCCAATTAGCTTTTTCTTCATGCGCCGGACGCAATTTCATGGCCGACAGCACGGGTGCGCCAAAATGGACCACACGCCTGCCGCCGGCTTCTCCTCGGCGGCCTACTGGGAACAGCGTTACCGCGCCGGCGGCCACTCCGGCGCCGGCTCGTACGGAAGGCTGGCGGCGTTCAAGGCCGATTTCCTCAACGCCCTGATCCGCGACAACGCCATCGCCACCGCGATCGAGTTCGGCTGCGGCGACGGCAACCAGCTCGCCCTGCTCGACATCCCCGACTATGTCGGCCTCGACATCGCCCCCGCCGCCATCGCCCGCTGCCGCGCCCGCTTCGCCGGCCAGCCCGGCCGCGCCTTCCGCCTGATGCACAACCGCGACGCCCTGCCCGCCGCCGAACTCGCCCTCTCGCTGGACGTCATCTACCACCTCGTCGAGGACGAAATCTTCGCCGACTACATGCAAACCCTGTTCGCCCATGCCTGGCGCTACGTGGTGATCTACGCCAGCGACCTTGACGCCGAATGGCCCAGCCGTCACGTCCGCCACCGCCGCTTCAGCGCCCATGTCGCCGCGCATTTCCCCGACTGGCAACGCGCCGCCGTGATCCCCAACATCTACCCCTACGAGCCCGCGCAACCACACGAAACCTCGTTCGCCGCCTTCCACGTCTACCGCCAGCCGCAGGAAACGTGCCGCATCACCATCCCGCCGGCAGCCTAGGCGTCAACTGCGCGCGGCCGCCCCCGCCGCCGCCGGGTCCCAGCCGCCACCCAGCGCCCGATAGAGCTGCACCAGGTTCAGCGACACCGCCGTCGTGCTGTCGGCCAAATCCTGCTCGGCCGCCAGCAACAGCCGCTGCGCCAACAGCACCTGGAGAAAATCCGCCACCCCCTGCTCATAGCGCAGCCGCGCCAGCCCCAGCGCCCGCCGGGACTCCGCCACCGCCTGCTGCACCCGGTCGCGCCGGCGCTGCTCGGTGCCATAGGCGGTCAGCGCATTATCCACCTCATGCAGCGCCATCAGCACCGTGCGCTGATACACCAGCGCCGCCTCCTGCTGCTGCGCCTCGCGCAATTCCAGCGTCCGGCGCAACCGCCCGCCTTCGAAGATCGGCAGCGTGACCTGCGGCCCGAAGCCATAGGTGCGCGACGACCACTCGCTGAGCTTTTCGACATGCAGCGCCTGGATCGCCCCGCTGCCGGACAGCGTCACGCGCGGGAAGAAATCGGCCTTTGCCACCCCGATCACCGCGGTCGCCAAATGCAGGTTCGCCTCGGCCATGCGGATATCCGGCCGCCGCCGGGTCAGCTCGCCTGGCACGCCGACCGGCACCCGCGGCGGCACCGGCGGCAACGCCCGCGGCGCCGCGAGTGCCGCTAGCCGCGCGCCCGGCTGCTCGCCCAGCAGCATCGAGATGGCATTCACCAGCCGGTTCTGCTGTTCCTCCAACGCCGGCAACTGCGCCTCCACCGTCGCCACCTGCGCCGAGGCATTCGCCACATCGAGATCAGTGGTCAACCCGCCGGCCGCCCGGTCGCGCGTCAGCGCCTGGTTCTGCCGCGCGATCTCAAGGTTCTGCCGGAAGATCGAGATCTTGCGCTGAACCCCGCGCAACGTCAGATAACTGCGCGCCAGTTCGGCCGAAGCCACGACCGTAAGGTCCCGCCGCGCCTCCTCGCTGGCCGCCACCTGCGCCTCGGAAGCCTCGACCAGCCGCGCCACCCGGCCCCACAGGTCGACCTCCCACGACAGGTCAAGACCGAACTGGAACACATTGAACGGATTACGCAGGCGCGAACCAGAATTCGGGCCATTGCGGCTGAACTGCTGGCGCGCATAGGAAGCCCCGACATTCATCCCCGGCGTTGTCGCCGCCTCGGTGATGCCAAGCTGGGCGCGCGCGCCGGCCAGGCGGAAATCGGCGGTGCGCAGGTCCAGATTGGCGGTGGCCAACTGTTCCTGCATCTCGTTCAGCAGCGGATCGCCAAGCAGCTTCCACCAAGCGTGGTCGAACGGCTCCGCCACCGGAACGCTCACGCGCGGCGCCGGCGTGGCGGGCGCGGTGGCAAGCCAGCTATCCGGTTTCCACCAGGCATCCGGCCGCGCGAAATCCGGACCCATCTTGGTGCAGCCGGCCAGCAACGGCAGGGCCGCCAAAAGCAGCACGTAACGCTTCATCGCCACCCGATCCAACTCCCGCCCAACCTAGATTCTGTCAGGGTAGACCCCGGGCCAGCGCGGTCAACGCAATTGGGCCATGGTCAGCCCTGCATCAGCCCTGAACCACCTGGGCCAACACCTCGCCCGCCCGCGCACACGCCGCCGCGTCAACATCCAGATGCGTCGTCGCCCGCACCGTGCGCGCCGCAAACGCACTGACCAGCACCCCGCGCTCCCGCGCCCGCGCCACCACCGTCGCCGCATCCGGCGCGCCTTCTGCGGTGCGAAAGATCACGATATTGCTCTGCACCGTCGCCAGGTCGATCTCCACCCAAGGCGCCTGCGCAATCCGTGCCGCCATCAGCCGCGCATTGGCATGGTCCTCCCCCAACCGCCCAAGATTATGCTCCAGCGCATACACCCCCGCCGCCGCCACAATCCCCGACTGCCGCATCGCGCCGCCAAACATCCGCCGCTGCCGCACCGCCGCCGAGATCAACGCCCGCGGCCCCGCCAGCAACGACCCCACCGGACAGCCCAACCCCTTGGACAACGCCACCCCCACCAGATCAAACGGCGCCGCCAACTCGGCCAAACTCTGCCCCGTCGCCGCCGCCACATTGAACAGCCGCGCCCCGTCGAGATAGCTACGCACCCCCACCCCCCGCGCCGCCGCGCACACCGCCACCACCTCGCCCTGATCCCAAAGCAGCCCGCCACCCCGGTTATGCGTATTCTCGATCACCACCAGCCCGCTCGGCGGCTGCACCACATGCCCCGGCGCCCGATACGCCGCCATGAAATCGCCAACCCCGAACAACCCACCCGCGCCGACCACCCGGAACTGCACCCCCGAATTCGCCGCCGCCGCCCCGGTCTCATGCCACTCGATATGCGACTCCAACCCCAGGATCACATCATCCCCCGGCCGCGTCAGCAGCTTCAGCGCAATCTGGTTCGCCATCGTCCCCGAGGCGACAAACAACGCCGCCTCCATCCCCAACAGCGCCGCCACAAGCGCCTGCAACGCATTGGTCGAGGGACACTCGCCATACTGGTCGTCCCCCACCTCCGCCGAGGCCATCGCCGCCCGCATCCCCGCACTCGGGCGGGTCACGGTATCCGAACGCAGATCGATCATATCCATGACAACCAGCTTGCCACGCCACGCCGCGATTGCACCATCCCGCCGATCCCGCTGAAATAGCCGAAATGGAGGGCCCCGCATGTCCGATAACCTGATCCGCCTCACCGCGACCCAGGCGGTAACCAAGCTGCGCCGCGGCGAAATCTCGCCGCTCGACCTGATCGACGCCGCCGAGGCCCGCATCGCCGCCGTCGACGGCCCGGTCAACGCGCTCCCCACAATCTGCCTGGACCGCGCCCGCGCCCACGCCCGCGACCTGATGGCGGGCAAACGCCGCGAAGCCGAGTCCGAACCCGGCTGGCTCGCCGGCCTGCCCGTCGTCATCAAGGACCTCGCCGACGTCGCCGGCGTCCGCACCACCTACGGCTCCCCCATCTTCGCCAACCACATCCCCACGAAATCCCACCCCCTGGTCGAACGCATCGAGCGCCGCGGCGGCATCGTCATCGCCAAATCCAACACCCCGGAATTCGGCGCCGGCGGCAACACTTTCAACGAGGTCTTCGGCCGCACCCGCAACCCCTGGAACACCGCGCTGACCTGCGGCGGCTCGACTGGAGGCGGCGCGGTAGCACTGGCCACCGGCACCGCCTGGCTCGCCCACGGCTCGGACCACGGCGGCTCCCTGCGCGGCCCCGCCACCCTCACCTCCGTCGTCGGCATGCGTCCCTCCCCCGGCCGCGTCACCCGCGGCACCAGCAACAACCTCTGGTCCCCCCTCTCGGTCCAGGGCCCGATGGCCCGCACCATCCCAGACCTCGCTTTGTTCCTCGACACCATGGCCGGCCACTGCCCTTACGACCCGCTGACCTTCGACGCCCCCGCCGAATCCTTCACCACCGCCATCGCCCGCCCCCCTGGCAAGCTGCGCATCGCCTTCACCACCAATTACGGCGGCCGCGTTCCGGTCGACCGCGAAACCCGCGACATCTGCGCCCGCGAAGTCCGCAAATTCGAAGCCGCCGGCTGCACCGTCGAGGAAGCCTTCCCCGATATCGGCCCCGCCGAAGACGTCTTTCTCGCCCTGCGCTCCCAGCACTTCGTCACCGACCGCGAACTCCAACTCCAAACCCACCGCGCGCAGCTAAAACCCGACATCATCTGGAACACCGAACAGGGCCTCCAGGGCACCCCGAGCAAGATCGCCTGGGCCGACCGCGAGCGCGCCGCCCTGTTCCGCCGCTTCGCTAAGTTCTTCGAAACCTACGACATCCTAGTCACCCCCGGCGCCCCCACCCCCGCCTGGGACGTCATGCTGCGCGCCCGCGACACCATCGACGGCGCCAAACTCACCAACTACATCGCCGGCAGCCTGCTCACCTCCGCCATCACCCTGACCTCCTGCCCCGCCGTCTCGCTGCCCTGCGGCTTCGACCGCTTCGGCCGCCCGATCGGGCTGCAAATCATCGCCCCCGCCCGCCAGGAAGCCCGCGCCCTGTCCGCCGCCGCCCTGTTCGAACAACTCTCGGGCCTCGACCGCCTGCTGCCCATCGACCCCCGCTCCGGCACGGTGCCGGCCGACGAACAAGGGGCTTTACCGTGAGCGGCCCAAGACGCGCCATCGCCGCCCTGTACCGCGAGCTCGGCATCCGCGGCCTGAACGTCGGCGCCTCCGGCAACGTCAGCGCCCGCACCAAACACGGCATGCTCATCACCCCCAGCGGCATCACCGGCGACTCCGTCGCGCCCAAATCCCTGGTCGAAATAACCCTCGCCGGCACGCACAAAGGCCGCACCATCCCCTCCTCCGAATGGGCCATGCACGCCGCCATCTACCAGCAAGACCCCGCGGCCCAAATCATCGTCCACACCCACTCGGACGCCGCGACGGCATTGGCCTGCCTCAACCGCCCCCTGCCCGCCTTCCACTACGCCGTCCTCGGCTTCGGCGGCCCCGATGTCCGCATCGCCCCCTACCTCACCTTCGGCACCCCGGAACTCGCG
Source organism: Rhodospirillales bacterium (assembly GCA_025352915.1). GTDB lineage: Bacteria > Pseudomonadota > Alphaproteobacteria > Acetobacterales > Acetobacteraceae > CAMDGX01. Next base: position 12,126 of record JANXSA010000148.1, read on the forward strand.
CAAGCCGCAGCCGTTGCCATCCAAGGCCGCACCGCCTGCCTGCTGGCCAACCACGGTATGATCGCCCACGGCCCCGACGCCCCATCCGCCCTCCTGGCCGCCTTGCGCCTCGAAGCCCTCTGCCGGCAATACCTCCTGGCCCTCTCGGCAGGCGAACCCCGCCTGCTTACAAATCCCGAAATCGAAGCCGCCCGCCTGCGCTACACCACCTACGGCCAACAGCCTGCCCAAAAGGAACACCCATGAGCACCACCGACCAGGTCCTGGCCCGCGCCGACGCCCTGATGCCCCAAGCCGAAGCCCGCTGGATCGACTGGCTGCGCATCCCCAGCATCTCCGCCCAACCCCAACACGCCGCCGACTGCCGCCGCGCCGCGCAATACGTGGTGGATGAACTCGCCGCCATGGGCTTCACCGCCACGCTGCGCGAAACCGCCGGCCACCCCGCCATCGTCGCCCACCACCCCGGAGCCGGAACGGGACCGCACCTCCTCTACTACGGCCATTACGACGTCCAACCCGCCGACCCCCTGGAACTCTGGAACTCCCCCCCCTTCGAACCCACCCGCGTCGCCGGCCCCCACGGCGACCGCATCTACGCCCGCGGCGCCGTCGACGACAAAGGCCAGGTCGCCATGTGGCTCGGCGCCTTCCGCGCCTGGTTCGAGGAAACCGGCACCATGCCCTGCCCCATCACCGCCCTCATCGAAGGCGAGGAAGAAACCGGCAGCGCCAACTTCAAACCCTTCGTCAAAGCCTCAAAAGCCGAACTCAAGGCCGATATCTGCATCGTCTCCGACACCGGCATGTGGGACATCGACACCCCCTCCATCGGCACCTCCCTGCGCGGCATGGCCTACATGGAAGTCACCCTCAAAGGTCCCAACCGAGACCTCCACTCCGGCATGTACGGCGGCTCGGCGCTGAACCCCATCAACGCGCTGGTCACCGCCCTCGGCCAGCTCAAAACCCCCGACGGCACCATCCAGGTCCCCGGCTTCTACGATGGCATCAGCGACATCTCCTCCAGCAAAGCCAACCAATGGGCCTCCCTCGGCTTCTCCGAGGAAAAATACCTCGCCGCCATCGGCCTGTCCGAACCCTACGGCGAAACCAACCGCTCCGCCCTCGAACGCCTCTGGGCCCGCCCCACCTGCGACATCTGCGGCATCTGGGGCGGATACCAAGGTGCCGGCACCAAAACCGTCATCGCCTCCGAAGCCTCCGCCAAAGTCTCCTTCCGCCTCGTCCCCGGCCAGGACCCGGCCGCCGTCGAAGCCGGCTTCAAACAATTCATGGCCGCCCGCGTCCCCGCCGACGCCACCCTGGAATTCCAAACCTTCGGCCTGTCCTCCGGCCTCGAAATGGCCATGGACTCCCCCTTCATGAAAGCCGCCCAAGCGGCGCTGACCGAAGAATACGGCAAACCCGCCGTGCTGGCCGGCGTCGGCGGCTCCATCCCGGTGGTCGAAACCATCATGACCGAACTCGGCCTGGATTGCATCCTGATGGGCTTCGGCCTCGACGACGACCAGGTCCACTCGCCGAACGAAAAATTCGAAGTCACCTGCTTCCAGAAAGGCCTACGAAGCCACATCCGCCTACTCGGCAAGATGGCGAAGTAGGTCGGATAAGCGAAGCGCCATCCGACTCTTGAAGAAGGCACAAGAAAAAGTTCTTTTTTGAAAAAAAGAACCAAAAAACTTTTATCCAATCAGCAACTCCCGTCATCCTAAGCGCAGCGAAGGACCCACGCTTTCCTTGCCTACTCCCTCAACGGACGAAAACTCTTCTTATTCAACCAACCACGCCGTAGGGTGGAATGCGCTTTGGCATTCCACCCCCTTCCCCAATCGCCCGATAAAGAAAACCCTAAACGGATAAAAGTCTTTTTGCTTCTTTTTCTTCAGAAAAAGAAGAATCTTCCTTCCTTTCCCCCGCCCCAGGACCCCCACCCATGCCCCTCTACGAACTAAACGGCATCCGCCCCCAACTCCCCGCCTCGGGAAGATATTGGATCGCCCCCGACGCCCACATCATCGGCAACGTCATCCTCGAAGAGGATGCCAACATCTGGTTCGGCGCGGTGATCCGCGGCGACAACGACCCGATCCGCATCGGCGCGCGCAGCAACATCCAGGACAATTCCGTCCTGCATTCCGACAACGGCTCCCCGCTGACCATCGGCGCGGATTGCACCATCGGCCACAAGGTCATCCTCCACGGCTGCACCATCGGCGACGGCGTGCTGATCGGCATGGGCTCCACCATCCTGAACGGCGCCGTCATCGGCGACGGCTGCCTGGTCGGCGCCAACGCCCTCGTCACCGAGGGAAAATCCTTCCCCCCCGGCTGGATGATCCTCGGCGCCCCCGCCAAGCAGGTCCGCGAACTCGGCCCCGACAACGCCGCCCGCCAGGCCCGCTCGGCCGCCGGCTACGTCGCCAACTGGCAGCGCTTCAAGGCCACGCTGAAGCGCATCGACTGAATTTTATCACACAAAAGGAAAAATAAGCTTGCGTATGCCGAGAATTTAGTCCATATTCTCGGCATGTTCATCGTCGCTACCACCACGGAGCCAGGCCATCGCCTCGCCGCCATCATGGCGGGGATGGCCGCCGTCGTAGCGCATCATGTCGCCGGCCTGCGGGCGATCTCCTCCGCCCTGGTGCCCATGCTCTCCCTGCTGACCTGGCGCCTCGGCCGCGTCGCCCAGCGCCTCGACCGCCTGATGCTGCGCTGGCAGGCCGGCACCCTACCCCAGCCGCGCCCCGTCAGGGCGCCGCGCCGCCGCCCCGCCGCCGAAGCCAGCCCGCCCATCTACGTGCCACCCATCTACGTGCCACAGGGCCACGCCTGGCTGATCCACCTCGTCCAACCGACCGCGCAGTACATGCCCCAGCTCGAGCGCTTCCTCGCTGACCCGCAAACCCGCGCCCTGGTCGCCGCCGCCCCCCAGGCCGGCCGCCTGCTGCGCCCACTCTGCCGCATGCTGGCCATCGTCCCGCCGGACTGGCTGCGCCTGCCTGCCCGCCCGGCCCGCCCGCGCCCGCTTCAACCTGCACCGCTCCAACCTGCACCGCTCCAACCTGCTCCGGTCCAACCTGCTCCGGTCCAACCGGCCCCCGAACCCGGCACCCCCGACCGTCCGCTGCCGCCCTACATCCGCGCCGCCGTCCGCGCCTGGAAACGCCGAGGCGAGTGACCGCCGCCAACCCCATCCACGCCCTAATCGTTCCGCTTAGATACCATTCCGCCTAACTCGCCCGCTCCTCCCCGCCCACCCCCAACTGCTTCAACTTGCGATGCAACGCGCTGCGCTCCATGCCAACAAAACTCGCCGTCCGGCTGATATTCCCGCCAAACCGCAAAAGCTGGGCCTGCAAATACTGCGTCTCGAACAGATCGCGCGCCTCGCGCAACGGCAGCCCCATGATATCAGCCGAAGGATCGCTATTGAACAAAGCCGGCGCCGCCGACCCGATCTCCGGCGGCAACATCTCCGCCCGGATCGCCTCCCCCGACCCGCCCGGCGCCATGATCAACAGCCAGTCCATCAGGTTGCGCAACTGCCGCACATTGCCCGGCCAGTCATAGGCCTGCAGCGCCGTGATCGCATCGGTCGACAGCTCGCGCCCCGGCATCCCCGAGATTTCCGCCGAGCGCATCAGAAAATGCCGCGCCAGGTCCGGCACATCCTCGCGCCGCTCCCGCAACGCCGGCATCCGCAGCGGCACCACCGCCAGGCGATAGAACAAATCCTCGCGAAACCGCCCGGCGCCAATCTCGGCCTGCAAATCCTTGTTGGTGATCGCCAGCACCCGGATATCAACCTTCACCCGCTGCGACCCGCCCAGCCGTTCAAACGCCTGGTCCTGCAACGCCCGCACGATCTTGCCCTGGGTCTCCAACGGCATGTCGCTGACCTCGTCCAACAGCAAGGTGCCGCCATGCGCCCGCTCCAGCACCCCGGCCCGCCGCGGCTGCGCCAGCGCATCGGCGCCGGCCTCAACCCCAAACAGCTCCTCCTCGAACCGCGCCGGATTGAGCGTCGCACAATTGAGCGCCACAAACGGCCCATCGGCCCGGCGCGACCGGGCATGGACCATCCGCGCCACAACTTCCTTGCCCGACCCCGCCGGCCCGGTGATCAGCACCCGCGACCCGGTCGGCGCCACCTTCTCCACCGCGCCGCGAATCCCCGCAATCGCCGCACTCTCCCCGGTCAACTCCGCCTCGGCCCCCGCCCGCAGCCGCAGTTCGGCATTCTCGCGCGACAGCCGGGCGGCCTCGATCGCCCGCCGGCAGATCAGCAACAGCCGGTCGGTCTGGAACGGCTTCTCGATGAAGTCGTAGGCACCATGCTGGATCGCCGCCACCGCGGTCTCGATCGTGCCATGCCCGGACATCATCACCACCGGCACCGCCGGCTCCTCGCTTTGTAAGGTCTCCAGGATCCCCAGCCCGTCAAGCTTGCTGCCCTGAAGCCAGACATCCAGGATCACCAGCGACGGCCGGCGGGCACGAAACGCGGCAAGCGCGCTGTCGCTGTCGCCGGCCTGACGTGTCTCATAGCCCTCGTCGGACAACAGCCCGTCAACGACCATACGGATATCAGGCTCGTCGTCGACGATCAGGATGTCATGCGCCATGCGGATTACCCCGGCGCCTTGAGCGGCAGGAACAGGCAGACGACGGCGCCGGCACCTGGCCAGTCCGGCACCGGCACACGGTCATCCAGGGTGATGCGCCCGCCATGGTCCTCCATGATCTTCTTGACGATGGCCAGGCCAAGTCCGGTGCCTTTCGGCTTGTGGGTGACATACGGCTCGGTGAGCCGGTCGCGATCCTGCCCTGGCAGACCGATTCCGTCATCCGCCACGACGATGACGACTTCGTCGCCATGCAAAGCCACGCCGACGGCAATATGCCCCGCCGACGCCCCCTCCGGCCGCATCGCCAGCGAATCCGCGGCGTTCTGCAACAGGTTGGTCACCGCCTGGCCCAGCAGGCGGCGGTCACAGACGGTGATCGGGCCGCTATCGGGAATGTCGGTGGTGAACACCACATCGGGCCGCGCCTGGCGCTGGAGAATGAGCGACTCGCGCACCACCCGGGAGATGTCCTCCCGCTTGAGCACCGGCAATGGCATCCGCGCAAACCGGGAAAACTCGTCGACCATGCGGCCAATTTCGCCGACATGGCGCACGATGGTGTCGGCGCATTGGATGAAGGTTTCGGGGTCCGAGGTGATCTCGCGGGCAAAACGGCGCTTGAGGCGCTCCGCCGAAAGCTGGATCGGGGTCAGCGGGTTCTTGATCTCGTGCGCGATCCGCCGCGCCACATCGGCCCAGGCGGCCGTTCGTTGCGCCGATTGCAATTCCGTGATGTCATCGAAAGTGGCAACAAAATTGGCGATTCGGTCCGCCCGCTCCTGGCCATCGGCATCGGGCGGCATGGCGGTGCGGTCGGCACCGATGCGCAGCAGCAGGGTGCGGCGCTGGCCAGCCCCGTCTTCGCGGTTTCGGCGCAAATGGACCTCGGCCGTATGCGCCTGGGCCGGTGCCGCGATGGCGGCGGCGAGCAATGGAGCGAATTCCGGCACCACCTCGACCAGCGGCCGGCCGACGTCGCGTAGCAGGTCACGGCCCAACAATGCGTCGGCCGCCCGGTTCGGCAGCTCGATGCGGCCGTCTGGGTCCAGGCCGATGACGCCGGCCGAAACGCCAGAGAGCACGGTTTCGGTGAAACGGCGGCGCTCGTCGATCTGGGCATAGGCGTCCATCAGCTCGCGGCGCTGGGCGCCAAGCTGGTCGATCATCCGGTTGAAGGCGCGCGACAAGCCGGCGATGTCATCCCCGGTGTCGATTTCGGTGACCCGAACAGTGAGGTCGCCGGCCCGCACGCGCTCGGCCGCGGTGATCAGGCCGCCGACCGGACGGGCGATCTGGTTGGCCAGCACCAGGCCGATCAGCACTGCGGCGGCCAGCACAGCGAGTGCCACCAGCGCGAACACCACGGCGAAGGTGACTTGCAGCCCGGTGCGGTTCTGGTCCAGCCGGTCGTATAATTCGACGGCCTTTTCGGTCTTGACGATGTGATCGAGGATGGTGGGATCGACCAGCCGGCCGATCACCAGCATCAATGTGGGCGTGGTCTCCAGCATGACCACGCCGCGCACCTTGGTCTGGTCGTCGCTGCCCAGCACCGCGACCTCGCCGGAGCGCGCCAGATCGGTGGCCCAG
>JANXSA010000158.1 GCA_025352915.1 Rhodospirillales bacterium
GAAAAAAAGAAGCAAGAAACTTTTATCCATTGGCCTCGCGCATGAGCCGTGGTGGCTTTTTGCGGCTCGTGGCCGAGCGGCTGGGGTTTCTTGTCCTGACGGTCTGGATCGTGACCACCGTCACCTTCCTGCTGTTCCGCCTGATGCCTGGCGACCCGACGCTTGCCTATCTCTCGCCGACCTTCAACGAGGATACGCGCCGCGCCCTGCTGGCCAGCTTCGGCCTCGATAAGCCGCTCTGGCTGCAATACTTCATCTATATGGGCAACCTGCTCCAGGGCGACCTCGGCACCTCGTTCCTGCAACGCGTGCCGGTGTCCCAGCTCCTGGGCGACGCCCTTCCGAACACCGTCATCCTCACCCTGGTGTCGCTCACCTGCGCCTATGCCTTCGGCATCATCGTCGGTGCCTTCCTCGCCTTCCACCGCGGCGGTGCCGTCGAGGCGGCGGCCATCCCCGCCGCCCTGGCCACCCGCTCCGCCCCGGAATTCTGGCTCGGCATGCTGCTGCTGGCGGGGCTGGCCTTCCAGCTCGGCTGGTTCCCGACCGGCGGCGCGGTCGACCCGGGCTCCCCGCTCAACACCTTCGGCCAGCGCGTGGTCTCGGCGGATTTCTGGCACCATCTGGTGTTGCCGGCGCTCACCCTGACTCTCTACCTCCAGGGCCTGCCGCTGCTGCTGATGCGCGCCACCATGCTCGAAGTCCTCGGCGACGAGTTCATCGTCATGGCCCGAATGAAGGGCCTGTCGCGCTGGTCGATCGTGATGCGCCACGCCGCGCGCAATGCCCTGCTGCCGGTGGTCACCGCCTTCGCCCTGGGCCTCGGCGCCAGCGTCGGCGGCAATGTCGTGGTCGAGACCGTCTTCGCCTGGCCCGGCGTCGGCCGGTTGCTGGTACAAGCGGTGCAGGGGGCGGACTACCCGGTGGCCCAGGGCGCCTTCATCCTGATCTCCATCGTGCTCGCCACCATGAACACGGTGGCCGACCTCGCCTATGCTTTCCTCGATCCCAGGGTGTCGGTCGGTGCGCGTCGTTAAATCCATCTGGCGCTACCTGCGCGGCGAGCCGTTCGCGGCCGTCGGCGTCTCCGTGTACGTGCTGATCCTGACCGTCGCGCTGTTCGCCGAGAAACTCGCCCCGCACGATCCGCGCGAGATCCTGCGCACCGGCCGCCGTGTCGCCCGCTATCTGCCGATGTCGCCCGAGCACTGGCTCGGCACCACCTCCTCGGGCCGTGACGTGCTGAGCCAGCTGATCTTCGGCACCCGCTCGGCCTTGCAAGTCGGCCTCACCGCCGCCCTGGCCGTCGTCGCCATCGGAACCTTGTTGGGCCTGCTGTCGGGTTATCTCGGCGGCTGGATCGACAAGCTGATCACCCGGCTGGCCGACATCGTGCTCGGGCTGCCGTTCCTGCCGTTCCTGCTGGTGCTCGCTGCCCTCACCAAGCCGGGCACTTCCACGGTGGTGATCGCCGTTGCCCTTCTGCTCTGGCCCAACACCGCGCGCGTCATCCGCGCCCAGGTGCTCAGCCTGCGCGAACGCGCCTGGGTCGAAGCCGCCCGCGTCACCGGCTGCTCCACCGCCCGCATCATGTTCGTCCACATCCTGCCGCAGGTCCTGCCGCTCGCAGCCCTCTACGGCTCGGTCGCCATCGGCTGGGCCATCCTGGCCGAGGCCTCCGCCAGCTTCCTCGGCTTCGGCGATCCGGAAACCATCAGCTGGGGCGTGATGCTTCAGGAAGCCTACGCCAACCAGGCGCTCGGCCGCGGCGCCTGGAACTGGTTCGCGCCGCCGGGCTTTGCCATCATGTCGATGGTGCTCGCCGGCTTCATGATCTCCCGCGGATCGGAGAAACTCCTGTTCCCGAAACTGGCCGACAAATGAGCCTCCTTTCCGTCGAAAACCTCCAGGTCCATTACCGCACCGGCGCCGGCATCGCCCGTGCCGTCGATGGCGCCAGCCTCACCGTCGAGGCCGGCTCCATCCTCGGCCTGGTCGGCGAAAGCGGCTGCGGCAAATCCACCATGGGCCGCGCCATCATGGGCGTCCTGCCCGATGCCGGCCGCATCGCCGGCGGAAAAATCGTCTTCGAAGGCACCGATCTCGTCGCCCTCACCGAAGCCCAGCAGCGCCAGATCCGCTGGCGCCGCCTGTCCTTCGTGCCGCAAACCGCGATGAACGCGCTCGACCCGGTCCAGCGCCTGCGCGCCCAAATGCTCGAAGTCCTGATCGAACGCGGCAGCCTCACCCGCGCCACCGCCCAGTCGCGCGCCGAGGAACTCTTCCGCATGGTCGGGCTCGACCCGATCCGACTGTCGGACTACCCGCACCAATTCTCCGGCGGCATGCGCCAACGCGCCTCGATCGCTTTGGCCCTCGCCCTCAACCCGGCTTTGGTCATCGCCGACGAACCCGTCACCGCGCTGGACGTCATCGTCCAGCGCCAGGTGCTCGACGTCATCCGCGAACTCCAATCCCGCCTCGGTCTGGCGATGATCCTGATAACGCACGACATGGCCGTCGTCGCCTATGCCTGCGACCGGGTCGCCGTGATGTACGCAGGCATCGTCGTCGAATCCGGCAGCGTGCGCGAAGTCCTCGAACGCCCGCTCCACCCCTACACCATGGGCCTCACCCACGCCTTCCCCGACGTCCACGGCGAAACCGGCGAACTCGTGCCAATCGACGGCTCGCCCCCATCCATGCTCTCGCCGCCCCCAGGCTGCCGCTTCGCCCCGCGCTGCCCTTTCGCCCTGGCGCGCTGCCACACCGATGCCCCGCCGCCGGTCACCGCCGGGGATCACATGGTCGCCTGCTGGCGTGCCGATGAAGCCCCGGCCTTGCGCATTGCCGCGGCACAGCCGGCCACCTGGGCGGCGATGGCAATCCCATGAAGCAAGCCAAGGGGAAGACTTCTTTTTGTGAACAAAAA
>JANXSA010000169.1 GCA_025352915.1 Rhodospirillales bacterium
TCGCGACGATGACGCCCTTCCAATGCCAGCCTAGTGAACGCAGGCCTGTTCAGCCCGCCTTCTTCGCGGCGGCCTTCTTCGGCGCAACTGCCTTGGCAGTCGCCGCCTTCGGAGCAGCCGCCTTGGCGGGAGCCGCAGCCTTCTTCGGCGCCGCCGCAGCCTTGGCCGGCGCCGCAGCCTTCTTGGGCGCCGCAGTCTTGGCGGGAGCCGCAGCCTTCTTCGGTGCCGCAGCTTTGGCCGGAGCAGCAGCCTTCTTCGGTGCCGCAGCCTTGGCCGGAGCAGCAGCCTTCTTCGGAGCCGCAGCCTTTGCCGGAGCCGCCGCCTTCTTCGGCGCCGCGGCCTTGGCCGGTGCGGCGGCCTTCTTCGGCGCAGCCTTCATCGCCAGCGCCTGGGCGCGTTTCATCTCTTCGGTCATGTAATGGCACTCCTTGTCTGCCAGTTGGGTTGGGCCAGGCCAGCCATGCGGCACAACGCCCCGGGCTCGGCCAGTCTATCGGCCGGCATGCGGCGCGAACCCGCCCACCGGAGCGTGATATCCGAGAAACCCGGCCGCGCGATCACCGCCACCACCGGCTGCCTGCAACGCCCACCCAAGCCCGCATGCAATCGCGCCGTACGCGCGCGACCCCCAAGGTGGATGTTTCGCCCCTGTTGAGGGGTGCAAGGCCCGTTGACGAGACAGCGGTCCATCGACCGTACCTTCCCTGATGCACCCCTGAGCGCGACCACGGGATCAACCCGCGACTCGTTCTGCAACAGTGCTTCCAACCGCTATCCGCCGTCGCGCGCGGCCCTGTCAACAAAAAGCAATCATTACTTGCCGATTGCCATAAAAAAAGGCGCCGCGACCACCGGTCGCGACGCCCTTCCAAACAGCCCGAAAGCCCGATCAGACGCGCTGCGCGAGCGGCACGAAAGCCTGGTCATCCGGCCCGACATAATTCGCCGCCGGACGAATGATCTTGTTGTCAACTCGCTGTTCCATGACATGCGCACTCCAGCCAGCCGTCCGCGCGATGACAAACAGCGGCGTGAACATCGCCGTCGGCACCCCCATCATGTGATACGAAACCGCGGAAAACCAATCCAGGTTCGCGAACATCTTCTTGGCGTCCATCATCACCGACTCGATGCGGTCGGCAATGTCGAACATCTTCACCGACCCCGCCTCCTTCGACAGCCGCAGCGCCACATCCTTGATGATCTTGTTGCGCGGATCGGAGATCGTATAGACCGGGTGGCCAAACCCGATGATCACCTCCTTCGCCGCCATCCGCACCCGGATATCCGCCTCGGCCTCATCCGGCGTCGCGTAGCGCTTCTGAATCTCGAACGCCACCTCGTTCGCCCCGCCATGCTTCGGCCCGCGCAGCGCCCCGATCCCCCCGGTGATCGCCGAGTACATATCCGACCCCGTCCCCGCCACCACACGACAGGCAAAGGTCGAAGCATTGAACTCATGCTCGGCATACAGGTTCAGCGACGTATGCATCGCCCGCACCCAAGACTCCCGCGGCGCCGTCCCATGCAACAACCTAAGGAAATGTGCGGCGACGGTGTCGTCATCCGTCTCCACCTCGATGCGCCGGCCATTCTGCGAGAAATGGTGCCAGTACAACAGCATCGAACCCAAAGACGCCATCAGCCGATCGGCAATATCGCGTGCCCCCGGCGCATTATGATCGTCCTTCTCCGGCAACACGCAGCCCAGCGCCGAAACCCCCGTCCGCATCACATCCATCGGATGCGCCGCCGCCGGAATCGCCTCCAGCACCGCCCGCACCGAAGCCGGAATCCCCCGCAGCGCGCGCAACTTCTCCTGATACGCCACCAACTCCGCCGCATTCGGCAGCGTCCCATGCACCAGCAGATGCGCCAGCTCCTCGAACGCGCAGGTCTCCGCGATGTCGAGAATATCATAGCCCCGGTAATGCAAATCATTGCCGCTGCGCCCCACAGTGCACAGCGCCGTATTCCCCGCCGTCACGCCCGACAGCGCCACCGATTTTTTCGGCTTGAAGTTGCTCTCGCTCATTGCATCATTCCCTTCAGAAGATACCCACTCAGAAGATACCGGGCTTGCTCTCGGCAAGCTGCCCCGCCGGCAGCGCCACGTTCAGCTGATGCAGTTCACCCGCCGGCAAGCTGCCCAGGTTCTGCGCCGCCTCGATGAACCGGTTCGCCTCGCGCGTGGTAATAATCCCGTCCGTCAAAATACGGAACTTCCGCACATAATCCTCGCGCGCAAACGGCTTCGCCCCCAGCGGATGCGCATTCGCCACCGCCATCTCATCCACCAGCTTCGTGCCATCCTTCATGAACACTTCCAACCGCCCGCCAAACGCCAGCTCGTTCGGATCGGTCGCATGATACCGCTTGGTCCACCCGGCCTCCTCCCGCGTCTCGATCTTCTGCCACAGCGCCACCGTGTCCTTCCGCTGCGCCCGCTTCGGCGCATAGCTGTCGACGTGGTGCCACGTCCCATCCTGCAAGGCCACCGCCAGAATGTACATGATCGAGTGATCCAGCGTCTCCCGGCTCGCCTTCGGGTCCATCTTCTGCGGATCGTTCGCCCCGGTGCCGATCACGTAATGCGTGTGATGCGACGTATGCAGCACGATCTTCTCAACCGCCTCGAAATTCTTGATCTTCTCCCGCATCCGAAACGCCAGGTCGATCAGCGCCTGGCTCTGATATTCCGCCGAGTGCTCCTTGGTGTAGCTGTCCAAAATCGCCCGCTTGGCCTCGCCCACTTCCGGCAACGGCACGTGATAAACATGCTCCGGCAACCCCTTGTCGCGCGCCGTCCGCCCGGACAGCATCCACGCCATCACGCTGTCCTCGCCTTCATAAATCGGCGAAGGCGCCCCCTCCCCACGCATCACCCGATCCACCGCCTCCACCGCCAGCTTGCCCGCATGCGCCGGCGCATAGGCCTTCCACGAGCTGATCTCGCCCTTGCGCGACTGCCGGGTGGTGAAACTCACATGCACCGCCTGCTGCACCGCCTGGAACACCACATCCTGCTTCAGCCCCAGCAGCGTCCCAATCCCCGCCGCCGAAGCCGGGCACAAATGCGCGATATGATCGATCTTGTGCTCATGCAGACAAATCGCCCGCACCAGGTCGATATGGATCTCATACCCCGTCGCCAACCCACGAATGAGGTCCTTGCCAGACCGCCCCATATGCTGCGCCACCGCCAAAACCGGCGGGATGTTATCCCCGGGATGCGAGTAATCCGCCGCCAAAAACGTATCGTGCATATCCAGCTCACGCACCGCCGTCCCATTGGCCCAGGCCGCCCACTCCGGCGAAAACCGCTTCGCCGGCCCAACCCCAAACACCGTCGCCCCATCATGCTCGCTCGCCTTCGGGTGCGGATGCCCCAGCGCCATCCCCCGCGCCGAAGTCACCGGCCGCCGGTTGATCGCCGCAATCGCCACGCTGGCATTGTCGATCACCCGGTTGACGATCATCTCCGCGGTATCCCTGGGGACCGCCACCTTGTCCGTCGCCACCCCGGCGATCTTCCACGCCAACTGGTCCTCGCGCGCCAGCGCAACCTTGGACGGATAAACCTTCACATCGTGCAACTTCATCAACGGGTCTCCATGCATGTGCGGGTGAGTGTCAGTAGATTATTACGCCTTCGTAGGAGCGCGCGCGCCCTGCTGCAAGTCCATCCGCGCCAAGGCAAACAAGCAAGGCTCTGCCGGCGTCGTGCGCAGCACGC
>JANXSA010000182.1 GCA_025352915.1 Rhodospirillales bacterium
AGCGGTTGGCGACGTGGGTGCTGACCACGCAGAGCATGGTGTGGCCATCAGGTTCGGCATGCGCCACCGCCTCGCTGCCGACCACGCCGGCGCCGCCGGCACGGTTCTCCACCACCAACGGGTGCGGCAGGTGCTGGCGCAGTGCCTCGGCCAGGGCGCGGGCCAGCAGGTCCGTGCCGCCGCTGGCGGCATAAGGCACGATCACGCGGATGGGGCGGGAGGGCCAGGCCTGGGCCAGGGTAGGGCGTGCCAGCAGCAGGGCAGGCAACGCCATTAACGTCCGGCGATACAGGGTCATTGGCGTCCTCCGGGCGGGACTATCGGGCTGCTGCGCCCCAGCCGCAACCGTGCCAAGGTAGCTGTCTACCAACCGGAGGATACCCCATGCCCGACGCCAGCGGCCGCCCGGCCCCAAGCAGCGACCTCGCAGCCATCGAAGCGGTGGTGCAGACCTATTTCGACGGCCTGTATGAAGGCGATGTCGCCAAGCTCGGCGCCGCCTTCCACCCCTGCGCCCACCTGTACTTGGCCGATGGCAAGGGCGGCGTCGGCGACCTGCCGCGCGAGCAATGGTTCGAGATGGTGAAGTCCCGCCCCTCCGGCGCCAGTCGCGGCCTGGCGCGGGCCGACAGGATTTTGCTGCTGGACCAGAGCGGGCCGGAGACCGCCTTTGTGAAGGTGAACTGCCAACTGCCGCCGCGCTACTTCACCGATTACCTGGTGCTGAACCTGACCAGCGAAGGCTGGCGCATCGTCAGCAAGGTGTATCGCTTCGACACGCGGGAATAGGTCGCCCCGACGAGGGGCGGCCACGCCCCTCAGTTGTTCGGCCGCAGCAGGTACGGCGCGCCGCTGCGGTCGCAGATGCCGCGGATCAGCTTGTCCAGGCTGTCTGGCACCGGCACGCCCTCGGCGCTGCGCCGGGCGTGCATGATGTCTTCCGGCTGGCCAGCCACCAGCACCGGCTCGGTTGGGTGGACGCTCGGTGTCGCGTGCAGGATGTCGATCACCTCGTCCAGATCGGCCTCGAAGGCGCCTTCCTCGCGGAAGGCCGCGGGGTTGATCGCCATGAAGAAGTGGCCGATGTTGTGGGGCAGATCCTTTCGGGGGTCGCGGTTGCGGATGGGCGAGAAGCTGGCGCCCATCAGCGAGCCGCCGAGGATGTGGACCATCATCGCCAGCCCGTAGCCCTTGGCGCTGCCTTTTTCCTCGATGCCACCGACCGGGGTGATGCCGCCTTCTGGCCGCTGGAAGACAAAAGCATTGCCCTCATGTGGGTCGGTCACGCTGTTGCCTGCGCCATCCACCACCCAGCCTTCCGGCAATGGCGCGTCGTTCAGGTGATGTACCTTCACCTTGCCAGCGGCGACCGTGGTGGTGGCCATGTCCAGCACGAAGGCGTTGTTGCGCTTCGCCGGCGCGGCGAAGGCAAGCGGGTTGGTGCCAAGCACCGGCATGGTCCCGCGGGTCGGCACCATCGTTACGCCTCGCGTGCTGCTGGCCACCATGCCGATGGCGCCGCGGGCCGAAGCGATGCGCGCATAGGCTCCGGCCGCGCCGAAGTGGTGGCTGTTAACCACGCCGACGATGCCCACGCCCCACTGCATGGCCTTGTCCACAGCAAGGTTCATCGCCAGCGCTGACACCGGGTGGCCCAGGCCGTCCTGTGCATCCAGCAATGCGGTCGGGCCGGTGTCGCGCACCACCTTGGGCTGCGCGGCGATCTTGATGCGCCCGGAAGCGACGCCGTCCTCATAGGTCATCAGCATCGACAGGCCGTGGCTGTCCACGCCGAGCAGGTCGGTCTCGACCATCACCTTGGCGGTGGTCTCGGCGTTCTCCCGCGGCATACCCCAGGCGATGAGGATGCCGAGAATCTGTGCCTGGATCACCTGGGCCGGCACTTTGCGGCCAGTGGTCACGTTCTTGGCCATTCTGTCATTCCTCCACGGCACGCCGGTGACGCCAGTCTATGCACGGCGAGCCTGTCCTGTGTGGGCTACGTTGGTCCCGCGGATGCCAGTCCCGCCTCAGTCCGCGCGCGCGTGGCGCGCCAAATATCAATCTACGCGCGCGCCCGTGGCGCGCACGATCGGCGTCCACTTCTCGATCTCGGCGGCGATGAAGTCACGCGTGCGCTGCGGCGTCATGCCTTCCGGGATCGTGTTGCCCAGGCCGATGATCCGGTCGCGTACCGCCGGTTGCTTCAGGATGTCCTGAATCTGCGTGCTGAGGAATTCCAGCATCGGCTGCGGCGTGCCCAGCGTCGC
>JANXSA010000196.1 GCA_025352915.1 Rhodospirillales bacterium
TCGACATGGTTGGCGTCGGCGCCGACGCAGGCGACGATGTCGGCATCGCCGGCCTGCACCGCCCGCGCCGCCCGCCGCACCGCAACAACCGCACTCGCCCCCCCCATCGGCACATGATCGAGCCACCGCGGCGAAAGCCCGAAATGCTGCGTCAGCCCAACGGCCGTATCGCTCCCCAGCGAAAAACTCGACACGATCAACCCATCAAGCTGCCGCTTCTCCAACCCCGCCCCGCGCAACACTTCCCGCAGCGCCCGCCCAATCCACCAATGCGCCCCATGAACCGAAAACCGCTGATACGGAATGGACACCGGCACCGCCAGCACCACCCCGTCATACCCAATCCGCCGCATCAACTGCCGTCACGCATGCGCCGGATGCTCCAGCGTCCGCACCGTCGCAATCGCCCCATCCAGCATCGTGCCATCCTCATCCGCCAGCGCCGCATCCCGCAGCCGCCGGACCCAATCGGCCGCATCCGCCCGCCCCTCCACCAACGCCACCGCCGCCATCACCCGGTCGAACTTCCCCGCCCCGCGCGCATGCGTATCGCTATACCCCTTGACCAGCCGCCGGCACGCCAGCATTTCGATCGCCAAACGATAATCCCGCCCCACCTGCCGCTCCACCGCCCCGAGCCAGACCGCCATATGCGCCATCTCCCGCCCATGCCGCAGCAACCCCCGCCGCCGAGGCCGCAACCGCGCCACCAGCCACAGCTGCAAAAACCCCCAAACAGTCGCCGTCCTTACCCGCCGAGGCCGCTCGAACACCGCCCGCAACACCCGCGTCGCCAGCCCCGACCGCTCCAGCGCAGCACCCAACCAAGCCGGCATGGTCGCCACCAACTCCTGCACCCGCGGATGCATGAACTCGGTCGTCTCCACAACCTGATCCGCCCCGGCCTGCACCTCCCCGCGCACCCGCGCCGCCCGGCTGGCGCGGGTCTTCAGATCGGCCACCCGGATCGGATCGTCATACGCCATCGCCACCGCAACCTGCCGCGCCGCCTCAACCGTCAGCGCAAACCCATTCTCCGCACCATCCAGCGCCGCGAACCGCGCCACGACATCCAGATACTCATGCCCATAAGCCGCATCCTGATAATCCGCCGCCCGCCGCAGCCCATGCCCCAGCATCTCCTGCGCAGCACTGGGAAATTCCGCAGCCACCCGCCTCATCGCCGCCGAAAACGCCGCCTGCTCCCCCGCCGGCCCAGCCACCCCCACCGCGCCCGCCACCGGCCGCGCCACCTCCTGCACGGGCGCCAGCACCGCATCATACCCGCCCGCAAACGCCGCCAGGCTCCCCCCAACCCCAACCCCCGCGTCCCGGATCGCCGCCTCAAACGCCGCCCGCCCAAACGGCAAAGCCCCCGAAGCACACAGCGCCCCAAACAGCGCCGCCGAAATCACGCTCCCCGCCCGCTCCGCCACCGCCTGCATATCCGCCGCCAGAAACCGCCGCGACAACCCCGCCGCCGCCGCCAGCACCGGCCCGCTATCCGCCACCCCATCCCCCGGCTTGATCTTCTCCACCATCGCCAGAGACCGGTGCGTTGACGCAATCAAAACCGTCCGATCCGGCGAAACCAGCCCGCGCTGCATCGCCCGCCCCGCCTCCATCAGCTCGGCGGCAATCACCACATCGACATCCCCCGGCACCGGCATCAACGCCAAAACCGGAAAAACGCCAGACGGCACCTGGATAATCTCCACATAATAGATCGTCGCCCCGGTCCGCTGCGCCACCCCCGGCACCGAGGTCGATTGCGCCACCCATCCCCCTGCCTCCGCCAACGAAACAATCCAGTCGGCCAGCACCCCGCCGCCCTGTCCCCCCATGGCGGTAATCGCAATACAGATCGGCCGCGCCATCACCCGACCGCCAGCACGCGCGCCGCCCGCCATGCCTGCAACCACCCAATCACCCGCTGCCGCACCCCCGCCACCACCCGCTCGACCCGTCCGGGATTGTGCACAATGTCCGCCCGATAAAACGACGGGCACAACACCGCCGCCTCCGCCACCTCGCCACAATTGCCGCACCCAACACAGGAATTGTCGATTGCCACCACCGGATCCGGCTTCAGCGGATCGCCAGACGGCTTGGTCGACAGCGACGGACACCCCGACAGCCGAATGCACGCATGATCCCCGGTGCACACATCCTCATCCACCCCGAACCGCGGCTTGACCACCCGCTTCCCGCGCTTCACAGCGGCGGCAAAAATCGGCCGCTCCCGCCGCTGCCGGTTCAGCATACATTCCGACGACGCAATGATAAACTTCGGCCCCGCGTCGCGCGTCGTCAGCGCCTCGCGCAACACATCGCGCATCCGGGCCACATCATAAGTCCGGTCCACCCGCCGCACCCATGTCGCCCCCACCCCGCGCACCGCCGCCTCGATCGGATGGTTGGTGCTGCGCCCCTTCGGCTCCGCCCGCGACGACAGCAAATCCTGCCCGCCCGTCGCCGCCGAATAGTGGTTGTCCACAATCACCGTGACGCTGTCATGCTTGTTGTAAACCGCGTTCCCCACCCCGTTGACCAGCCCGTTATGCCAGAACCCGCCATCCCCCATCACCGACAGCGCCCGCTTGCCCGCCGGCACCTGAAACGCCGCCGCCGAAGACGAGCCGAGGCCATACCCCATCGTTGAAGATCCGATATTGAACGGCTCGTTCAGCGCAAACAAATGACAGCCGATATCCCCGGTAATGTGGTGCGGCCCCAGCTCCTGCTGCACCAGCTTCATCGCCGCAAAGATCGGCCGCTCCGGACACCCGGTACAGAAACTCGGCGGCCGCGCCGGCACCGTCTGCGCCAGGGCCTGCGCCAACGCCCCCGCCAGCACCGGCCGCGCATCCGGCGCCGCCGCCAGCGTCACCTCAGGCGCATACCGCCCCAAAAACCCGGCGATCCCATCGCCTAAAACCTGCGCCGTATACTCGCCCGCCATCGGCAGGAAATCCTTGCCGGCAATCCGCGTCGCCACATCCGCCCGCCGCAAAACCGTATTCAGCGCCTGCTCCAGAAACTCCGGCTGCCCCTCCTCCACCATCAACACCGCCCGCTTGCCGGCGCAAAACCCCACCAACTCCTCATCCACCAGCGGATAAGTCACGTTCAGCACATGCAGCGGAATCCGCGTCGCCCCCCAGACATCCGCCAGCCCCAACCCCTGCAACGCCCGGATCACCCCATTATACATCCCGCCCTGGGTGATAATCCCAACCTCAGCAACATCCCCCTCAAACGTCTCGTTCAACCCATGCTCACGAATATACCGCACCGCATTCGGCCACCGGCTCCGCACCTTCTCCTGCTCATGCACATAACTCGCCGGCGGCAACACAATCCGCTGGGGATCGCGCACCGGATTCTCCAACGCCTGCGCCAGCGAAAACCCCGGCTCGCGATTATCCTTAGCCGCAAAACTGCCATGCACATGACAGGCCCGAATCCGCAGCTGCAACATCACCGGCGTATTGCTCGCCTCCGACAGCGCAAACCCATGCTCCACCGCCGCAACAATGCTCGGCAAATTCGGCCGCGGGTCCAGCAGCCATATCTGAGACTTCATCGCAAAAGCATGCGTCCGCTCCTGCATAATGGAGGAGCCCTCGCCATAATCCTCGCCAATCACAATCAATGCCCCGCCCAAAACCCCGCCCGAAGCCAGGTTCGACAGCGCATCACTCGCCACATTCGTCCCCGCCGTGGACTTCCACGTCACCGCACCCCGAATGGGATAATTGACCGACGCCGCCAAAGTCGACGCCGCCGCCGCCTCGCTGGCACTGCTCTCGAAATGAACCCTCAGCTCGCCCAGAATCCCCTGCGCATCCGACAGCACATCCATCAGGTGCGAAATCGGCGCCCCCTGATACCCCGCAACATACCCAACCCCCGACTGCAACAGCGCCTTGGTCACCGCCAGGATGCCCTCGCCGCGAAAAACATCGCCCGCACCCAGGCGCAAATCCTGCACCTCCCGCGCGAAGGACCGCTCAGCCATGCCGCACCCCCTTGCTATCCCGCCGAGTTGAGCCGCGCGGACCGGTCGCGTCAACCACAGGCAAAGGCAAGGATTCTTCTTTTTGTGAACAAAAAGAAGCAAAAAAACTTCATCCACTTCTTGCTTCACTTCCCTCGCGCTTGCGGGGGCAGCCGGAGGGGGGGGCGACACAACCCAGAAAAAACCGTCATCCTGAGCAAAGCGAAGGACCCACGCTTTTTCCTTCCTTATCTTCCCTCTTGCCGGCCCCTGTGCCCCAACCATCCCGCTTGGCGGCCAAAAGATCAGAAAAAAATCACCAAAAAGCAAAAAATCTCTTTCCATCGGTCGCTACATCGGATAATATCCCCGCAATGACAGGCATGTCCCCCCTGGCCGACCAGTTCGCTGGCTTGCGCGCCACCCCCACCACCCCCAACGCTGACACCCGGATTCTGTCCGCCGCCCTGCGCACCCTGATCGCCGCGATCTTCGCGCGCATCTTCGCCCGCCTCGAACAAATCCTGGCACTCTGGCAAGCCGGAACCCTCCTTGCGCCGCAACCGCGCGCCCCGGCACCCGCCGCCCAACGTCCCATCGCCGCCCGAGGCGAGGCCCGCGCACGCCGCCGCTCCCGCGCGACCAAATTCCTCGCCGCCGCAGAGCCCCATCGCGCCAC
>JANXSA010000218.1 GCA_025352915.1 Rhodospirillales bacterium
ATGAGGAAGGTGGAGCGTTCGATGCCCATGTAGGTTTTGCCGTAGTTCATTTTTTCGATCCAGACGCCGAAGGCAACGGCTACGGCGTGGTCGGGGTCGGAGGCCAGCGGGAAGGTGAGGTTGTACTTCCTGGCGAATTTCTCGATCGGGGGGATGGCGTCGGGCGAGACGCCGATGACGGCAATATCCTTGAAGGCGGGGATGGATTCCTCGAAGGCGCAGGCTTCCTTGGTGCAGCCGGGGGTGTCGGCTTTGGGGTAGAAATAGAGCACGAAGGGTTTGCCCTTTTGGCCCTGGAGGCTGACGGTGCGGCCGCCACTGGCGGGCATGGTGAAGTTGGGGGCTTGGTCGCCTTCGGTCATGGGTCGCATTCTCCAACATGGCGCACGAAGATCGCGCGCACTTGGTCCGCCAATGATGCAATCGTGGTGTGCAATGCGGCCACGTCAAGAGCGCCCGCTCCACCCAGTCGGGCACCGGCGGTGCGGGCGGCGCGGAGCAGGGCGGCGGTGGCGGCTTCGGAGAGTTTTTCGGGGGCGGCGCGGCCGTAGGTGATGCGCAGCATGCCCTGGATGGTGCGCCAGATGCGGTCGGCGCGGATCAGCAGTTCGGCGTCGGTTTCGGGCAGGTGGCCGGCGTCGCGCAAGCGGGCCAGGGCCTCGCGGGTGGTGGGGCTGGTGGGGATGGTGGCGGCGTGGACGAGTTGGAGGGTTTGGGCGATGAATTCGACCTCCAGTTGACCGCCGGGGCGGAGTTTTACGTCCCAGGGGCCGGTGGGGGGGAGGTCGCGCAGCAGGCGGGCGCGCATGGCGGCCGCATCGGCGCGGATGCGGGCGGGGGAGCCGGCGCCGGCGATGGCGGTGGTGATTGCGGTCTCGATGCGTTTGCGGAGTTTGGGCGGGCCGGCGATGACGCGGGCGCGGGTCAGCGCCATGCGTTCCCAGGTCCAGGCGCCGCCTTCGGTGGCACCGGCGGGGCCGTGGTAGCGCTCGAAGGCGGCGAGCGAGACGGCGACCGGGCCTTTGTTGCCGGAGGGGCGCAGGCGCATGTCGACGGCGTAAAGCGGGCCTTCGGCGTCGGGGGCGGTGACCGCGGCGACGTAGGCATGGACGGCGCGGATGAACCATTGGCTGGCGGCGAGCGGGCGGGCGGGGGGTTTTGCCGTGCTTTGGATGGTGGTTTCGGGGTGGTCGTAGACCAGCATCATGTCGAGGTCGGAGCCGGCCATCATTTCGCGGCCGCCGGCCTTGCCCATGATGACCAGGACCATGGCGCCGCCGCGCACGCGGCCGAAACGGCGGGCGAAGTCTTCCAGCACCAGCGGGAACAGGGCGGCCAGGGCGGCTTCGGCCAGGGCGGAGCGCAGCAGGCCGGCGGCGTCGGCGTCAAGGCGGCCTTCCATGGTGGCGACGGCGAGGGAGAATTCCTCCTCGCGGACGGTGGCGCGGACGATCGAGATGGCGTCTTCGAGCACGCGGGCGTCGCCGAGGCGCAGGCGCAGCATGCGGGGGAAATCGGGGCTGGGGGCGGGGTCGAGCAGGCCTTCCAGCGCGCCGGGGGTGTGGGCGAGGTAGTCGGCCAGGGCGGGGGCGGCGCCGAGGACGCTGGCGATGCGGTCGAGCAGGATGGGGTTGCGCTGGAACAGCGAGAGGAGCTGGACGCCGGCGGGGAGGCGGGCGAGGAAATTGTCCCAGCGGGCGAAGGCGGCGTCGGGCTGGGCCTGGCGGGCGAGGGCGGCGAGGAGGGCGGGCAGGACCTGGTCCATCAGTTCCTGGGCGCGCGGCGAGCGCAGGGCGCGCAGGCGGCCGGCTTTCCAGGCGCGGACGGCGGCGACGATGCGTTCGGTTTCCTTGAAGCCGAGGGCGGCGAGGCTGGCGGTGGTTTCGGGCAGGGGGTCGCCGACGCCGCGGAAGTCGAGGACCAGGCCGGTGGGGGCGAGTTCGGGGATTTGTTCGAAGACGGCGCCATAGGCGGTGCGGACGCGGGCCATGTGGCGGAGCTGGGCGGTGGCGAAGCTGGACGGGTCGGGGTAGCCCATGAAGGTGGCGAAGGCTTCGAACTGGTCCGCGCGGTCGGGCAGGGAGTGGGTTTGGCGGTCATGGACCATTTGCAGGCGGTGTTCGACGCGGCGCAGGAAGCGGTAGGCGGTGGCGAGTTCGCCGGCGGTGCGGCGCGGGATGTGGCCGGCGCGGACCAGCAGGCGGAGGGCGTCGATGGTGCGCAGGACGCGCAAGCCGGGGTCGCGGCCGCCCCAGACGAGCTGGAGCGATTGGGCGAGGAACTCGATTTCGCGGATGCCGCCGATGCCGAGCTTGACGTTGTGGCCGAGCAGGCGGGCGACGGGGTTGGATTCGGCGGATTCGCGGTGGCCCTTATGGTCGTCGATGCGGCGTTTCATGGCGTGGATGTCGGCGACGGCGGCGAAATCGAGGTGGCGGCGCCAGATGAAGGGGCGGATGGCATCCAGGAAGGCGTGGCCGAGGGCGAGGTCGCCGGCGACCGGGCGTGCCTTGAGCATCGCCGCGCGTTCCCAGTTTTGACCCATGGATTCGTAGTAGGCGATGGCGGCGGGGAGTGCCACGCAGGGCGGGGTGGCGGCGGGGTCGGGGCGCAGGCGCAAATCGGTGCGGAAGACGTAGCCGTCGGAATCGCGGGCTTCCATTAATGTGACGAGGGCGCGGGACAGGCGGGTGTAGAATGCCACTGGTGTATCGCCGTGGTAGACACCGGTGCCCTCGCCGCCCTGGGGGTCGTGGATCAGGATGACATCGACATCGCTGGAATAGTTCAATTCGCGCGCGCCGAGCTTGCCCATGCCGAGGACGGTGAAGCCGCAGCCCTGGGCGGGGTTGTCGGGGTTTGGCAAGTGCAGCTCGCCGGCGTCGTGGGCGGCGCGCAGAAGATGGGCGACGCTGAGGGACAGCGCGGTCTCGGCGAGGTCGGACAGGGCGGCGGTGACGCGGTCGAGCGGCCAGAGGCCACCGATATCGGCCAGGGCGACCAGGAGCGAGACCACGCGCTTGGCGGCGCGCAGGCGGGATGCGAGCTGGGCGCGCGGGATGGTGGGCGGGATGGTGGCGAGGCTGGCCATGACGCTGGCGATGACGGGGCCGGGGCCGTCGCGCACGGCCTGGCGCAGGGCGGCGGCTTCGCGGATGGCGAGGTCGGCGAGGAACGGGGCGTTGGCGCCGATGGCCATCAGCATGGCGCGCATGGCGGGGTCGGCGGCGAGGCGGGCCTCGGGGCGGCCGAGATCGGCGAAGCGTTCGACGAGGCGTTCGCCGGCCGGGGGGTCGGCGGGGTTGGGCCAGGTGCCGGCCATAAGGGATCGGGGGAGCGGGGTGGCGATCGGTGCGGACATGACGCCGGAGGCTGGGCATGCGCCGCCTGATCGGTCAAGCGGCGGGACGGGTGGGGCGGCATCTGCATTGGCTGATGCGCGGGGCGCTGTTGCTGGGGGTGATGGTGGCGGCGGGGCTGGGGTGGCTGGTGTGGCGGCTCGATCAGGGGCCGCTGGCGGTGGGGTGGCTGGCGGATGAGATCGTGGCGGTGGCGAACCAGCATATGGCGCCGCTGCGGCTGGAGGTGGGGGAAGCATCGCTGGTGTGGGAGGGGTTTCGCGGCGGGGTGGACCGGCCGCTGGATATCCTGGCGCACGGGCTGGTGATTTTCGACGCGGCCGGGCGGCGGATAGCACAGGTGCCGGAGGCGCGGGTGTCGCTGTCGATGCGGGCGCTGGCGACCGGGCGGATCGCGCCGCGCGGGTTGCTGGTGCAGGGGGCGCGGGTGCGCGCGGTGCGGCGGGCGGATGGCGGGCTGGCGGTGGATTTTTCCGGGACGCAGGAGGGCGGGCCGGCGGTGGCCGGGGTTTCGTCCGATTTCAGCTGGTTGTTCGAGGCGCTGGGGCAGCCGCTGGGCACCGATCTCGGCGGGCGGGCGACGTTGCTGAGCCAATTGCGGCGGTTGCAGCTGCGCGACACCGAGCTGGTGGTGCAGGACGACGCGCTGGGGCTGGTGTGGCGGGCGCCGAAGCTGGAGCTGGATGTCACGCGGCTGGCGGGCGGCGGGGTGGAGGGGGTGGCGGCGCTGGAGGTTGAGGTCCCCGTTGAGAACGGCGACCGGCGGCTGGCGGCGACGGCGAAGGTGATGCTGCCGGCGGGCGGCGGGGCGTTGATGGTCGAGGCGGCGCTGGGCCGGGTGGTGCCGGCGGATTTTGCCGGGTTGGCGGCGGATTTCGCCCCGCTGGCGGCGGTGCGGGCGCCGGTGGAGTTGACGGCGACGGCGGAGCTGGGGCCAGACCTTTTGCTGCGCCATGGCGGGGTGCGGGCGGAGTTGTTTGGCGGCGCGTTGCACATCGCACGCGGCGTTGTGCCGGTGTTGGGCGGGGTGGCGCGGATTGAGGCAACGCGGGCGATGACGCGGCTGGTGCTGGAGCGGCTGGTGCTGCCGGGGGGCGAGGGGCGGCAGACGGTTTTGACGGGGAATGCGACGTTGCAGCCGCTGGCCGGGATGTTGCTGGGGGAGCTGGAGCTGGGGCTGGACCGGGTGGCGTTTGCCGACCTGGCGGGGCTGTGGCCGGACGGGGTGGGGGGGGCGGGGGCGAAGCCGTGGATCACCGGGAATATCACGGCGGGGACGGCGCATGACCTGCGGGTGAAGCTGAAGGTGATGGCGGCGGCGGATCTGTCGGATGGGGCGGTGACGGCGCTGAGCGGGGGGTTCGAGGCACGGGAGATGGTGGTGCACTGGCTGCGCCCGGTGCCGCCGGTGGAGGGGGCGACGGCGCGGTTGTCGTTCGTGTCGGCCGATGAGATCGAGATCGCGGTGTTGGGCGGCAGCCAGGGCGGGTTGGCGGTGACCGGGGGGCGGGTGACGCTGACCGGGCTGGCGCAGCGCGACCAGTATTTGAACGTGGCAATCGAGATGGCGGGGCCGGTGGTGGATGTGATCGCGGTGTTGAACCATCCGCGGGTGAACATCCTGAGCCGACGGCCGGTGACGATGCGCAATCCGTCCGGGCGGGTGGAGGGGCGGGTGGCGATTACCGCGCTGCCGCTGGAGAACGATGTGACGTTTGACGATGTTCGGCTGTCGTCGACGGGGAAGCTGAGCGGGTTGAACCTGGGCGGGATCGCGGCCGGGCGGGATTTGACCAATGGGGCGCTGAGCTTCGAGGCGGGCAATCGCGGGTTGGCGGCGCGCGGGACGGCGACGCTGGCGGGGATTGCGGCGCAGGTGGCGGTGGAGATGGATTTCACCGATGGGCCGGCCGCGCAGGTGATCCAGAAGGTGACGGTGAGCGGGACGCCCGATGCGGCGCAGATTGCCGGGCTGGGGCTGGAGAGCCCGGAATTGCTGTTGGACGGGAATGCGGGGGTGAAGCTGGAGCTGGTGGGGCGGCGCGGCGGGCGGTCGGAGCTGTCGGTGCGGGCGGATTTGGGCAAGATGGGGGTGAAGGCGGAGCGGCTGAACTGGGGCAAGCCGGCGGGGCGGGCGGCGGTGGCGGAGATGCTGGTGGTGCTGGATCGCGAGCGGTTTGCCGGGATCGAGCGGTTGCGCATCGACGGCGAGGGGGTTTCGGTGCAGGCGGCGCTTGACTGGCCCATTCTCGATCGGTCGGGGCGGGGCGCGCGGCGGGTTCGGCTGGGCAAGCTGGGCCTGGCGCCTGGGACGGATGTGCAGGGCGAGATCGTTTGGCCGGCGGCCGAGGGGCAGGCGTGGCAGGTCCGGCTGAATGGGCCGAGCCTGGATATCAGCGCCGAGATGGCGCGGCGCGAGGTGGCGGCCAAGCCGGGGGAGGAGGTGCGCGGGCCGGCTTTCAATGCCGAGCTGCGGGTTGATCGGCTGGTGCTCGGGCCGCGGCGGGTCATGACCGGGGTGCTGGCGCGCAGCGACAATGATGGGCTGATCAGCCGTACGGCGCGGGTTACCGGGCGGGCGGGGACAGGGCCGGGAGGAGGGGGGCCGTTCGAGTTGTCGATCCTGCCGTCGGGGCAGGCACAGCGGCGCAGCCTGACGATCACGGCGCAGGATGCCGGTGGGCTGCTGACGGCGCTGGATGTGATGGAGGACATGCGCGGCGGCAAGCTGGTGCTGAACGGCACCTATGACGACAGCCGGGCCGACAATGCGCTGTCGGGCACCGCCGAGGTGACGGATTTCGGCATGCGCAACGCGCCGGCGATCGGCAAGCTGTTGCAGGCGATCACCGTGGTTGGCGCGATCGATGCGTTCAGCGGGCCCGATTTGCGCTTCAGCCGGCTGGTGGCACCGTTCCGCCGCGCCGGGGATGTCATCGACCTGGTGGATGCGCGGGCGTTCAGCGCATCGCTCGGGGTCACCGCGAAGGGGCGGATCGACACCGGGCGGCGGCTGTTCGACATCCAGGGCACGGTGGTGCCGGCGTATTTCATCAATTCGCTGCTCGGCCGGGTGCCATTGCTGGGCCGGCTGGTCAGCCCGGAGACCGGGGGCGGGTTGTTCGCCATGTCCTTTGGGGTGAAAGGGCCGTTCGATGATCCCTCGGTGTGGGTGAATCCGCTTTCGGCGGTGACGCCGGGGTTCCTGCGCGGGCTGTTCGGGGTGTTCGAGGGCTCGCCGGGCGGTGGCGGGGATGCGCCGCGGCCGGTGCCGCCGCCGGTGATGCGCGAAGGCGGGCAGCAATAAGATGGCTTGCCGGCGATGGTTTGGCGGGAGACAGTAGCGCCATGGCATCCTCATCCGCACTCCTCCGTCCCGACCTCGCCGATGTAAAGGCGATCGTGTTCGACACTTTTGGCTCGGTGGTCGACTGGCGCGGCAGCCTGATCGCCGATCTCGGCGGCTGGGCGGCGGGGCGCGGGATCGCCGGGGACTGGGCCGGGCTGGTGGATGCCTGGCGCGCCGCCTATGCGCCGTCGATGGACCGGGTGCGCAAGGGCGAGCTGCCCT
>JANXSA010000225.1 GCA_025352915.1 Rhodospirillales bacterium
CAGCGGCGTCGACATCACCGCCTGAGCCGCCGCCGCCGCCCCTCCCCCCCCTCAGCGCAGGACACGTCCCATGGCCCTCGCCGCCGCCTCCCTCGCCGCCAACAGCACCACCGCCAACAACATCACAGCATCTGGCACAACCAGCACGGCCGCCGGCGGCAGCGCCCTCAACTCGCTGTCGGGCAATTTCCAAACCTTCCTCACCCTGCTGATGACACAGCTGAAGAACCAGGACCCCACCAGCCCGCTGGACACCAACGAATTCACCAGCCAGCTGGTGCAATTTGCCAGCGTCGAACAGCAAATCTCGACCAACCGCAGCCTCGGCCAGCTCATCGACCTGACCCAGAGCGGCCAGGTGCTGCAATCCTCGGCGATGGTCGGCCGGCAAGTCGAAGTCGCTTCGAATCAGCTCGCGCTGCAGAACGGCACCGCCAAGATCAAGTTCACCGCCGCCGCCAACGGCCCGGTCGCCGTCGCGGTCTATGGCGCCAACGGCAGCAAGATCGCGGACGGGCTGGTCCAGGCCAGCGCCGGCAGCAACGAGTGGAGCTGGAACGGCCGCAACGGCAGCGGCACGCTGATGCGCGACGGCGCCTATACCGTGGCCGTCGCCGGCAGCAACGCCGATGGCAGCACCAAGGCCCTGCCCTTCACCGTGGTCGGCACCGCCACCGGCGTGTCGCAGACCAATGGCAGCATCCGCCTGCAAGTCGGCGGCCTGACCGTCAACTTCAGCGACGTCAAATCGGTGGCCCCGGAGGTCGCCAAATAGCGGCGGTGGCGCTAGGCTCGCATCTCCACCGCCAGGACCGGATTGGACCCATGTTCCGCCAAGCCACCGCCCTGCTGATCCTCGCCACCGCCGCCCTGCCGCACCCCGCCCGCGCCGATGCGATCGACGGCGCCTGGTGCCACGAAAAAGGCCGCCGCATGGTCATCACCGGGCCCAACATCCTGACCCCCGGCGGCACCAGGGCGCAGGGCGACTATGGCCGCCACGACTTCGCCTACACCGTGCCCGCCGGCGAGCCCGGCACCGGGACGCGCATCCAGATGGTGCTGATGGGCGAGACCCGTGTGCGCGTGCAGGAAGGCGACGCCGCCCCGGTGGTTTGGGAGCGCTGCGGCCACTCGGTGAGCTGACGCGGTCAGGCGGCCTGGGTTGTTTCGGTAATCCGCGCCGACCGGCCGCGCAAGCGACCAGCTCGCCGACCAGCACCAGGGTGGGCCAGTTATGCGGCAGCAACCTGCCGTCGCTGGCATGGGCGGTGATGAAATGCAGGCTGCGCGCCACCCCGCGATGAGTCAGCGGAATGCCCATCGCGGCGGCGGCGGCCAACGCGGCGGTGACGCCCGGGATGCGCCCCGGCACCGACGTCGCCCTGTTCACCGGCCTGCTCGCCGACCTCTGGGCACATGGCGCGCGCGGCGACGCGTCCGGCATGGAAGAGGCCGTCGCCGTCGCCCGGCGCCAGACCCCGGACGCCAAAACCACTGCCCAACTCTGCGGCCTTGCCGAACCTGACGTCGGCGCCTTCTTCGCCATGGTCCGCAGCACGCCGCGCGCGGTGTCGCTGTTCAGCCAGGGCGTGAATCAATCCAGCGCCGGTGCCGACAAAGTCAACGCGATCATCAACACCCACCTGCTCACCGGCCGCATCGGCGTGCCCGGCGCTGGCCCGTTCAGCATCACACCGGCCAGCCCAACGCCATGGGCGGGCGCGAAGTCGGAGCACTGGCCAACACCCTGGCCGCCCATCTCGACTGGGACCGGCCGGGAGACCTCGACCTGCTGCGCCGTTTCTGGGGCACCGACGCGCTGCCGCAAAAACCGGCCTGAAAGCGATCGACCTGTTCCGCGCCATCGGTGACGGCCGCGTCCGCGCAGTCTGGATCATCGGCACCAACCCCGCCGTCTCGCTGCCGCGCGGCGATGCGGTGCGCGCCGCCCTGACCGCCTGCCCCTTCGTCGTGGTCAGCGACTGCGCCGCCGACACTGACACCTCCAGCCTCGCCCATGTCCGCCTGCCCGCCCTGGGCTGGGGCGAAAAGGATGGCACCGTCACCAACAGCGAACGGATGATCAACCGCCAATGCGCCTTCCTCCCCGCACCAGGCGAGGCCCGCGCCGACTGGCACGCCATCGCCGGCGTTGCCGCCCGCATGGGCCACGCCACCCGCTTCGCCTGGACCGGCCCCGCCGCCATCTTCCACGAACACGCCGCTCTCTCCGGCTTCGGCAACACCGGCGCCCGGCTATTTAACATCTCCGCCCTGGCCAGCCTCGACGAGGCGGCCTACCACGCCCTCCGCCCAACAAGCTGGCCCCACCTGCAAACCGGCTTACCGCCGGTCCGGCACCAAGACGCCTGTTCAGCGCTGGCTATTTCCAAACCCCTGCCCGCCTGACTCCAGCCGCCGCAACCGAGCCCCGCCAAAACCGGACTGGACAACCGCACCCACCCGCCGCCACATCGCGCCGATGCAATTGGAACCCCGCGCATGACGGCCGCCGATCCTATCGCAAAAGTGTGGGCAGTGGCCCGCAGCCCCCGCCACCGCTTCAGCAAAACCACCGAGCCCAGCATCACCCTGATCGAAGGCCTCGGCGTCGACGGCGACGCCCATGCCGGCGTCACCGTCCGCCACCGCTCCCGCGTCGCCCGCAACCCCGCCCAGCCCAATTTGCGCCAGGTCCACCTGATCCACGCCGAACTCTTCGCCGAACTCGCCGACAAGGGCTTCACCATCGCCCCCGGCGACCTCGGCGAAAACGTCACCACCACCGGCATCGACCTGCTCGCACTCCCCGTCGGCACCATCCTGCGCCTCGGCGCCACCGCCGAGATCACCGTCACCGGCCTGCGAAACCCCTGCTTGCAACTGGATCGCTTCGCCCCCGGCCTGATGGCCGCCACCCTGGACCGCGCCCCCGACGGCACCCTGATCCGCAAAGCCGGCATTATGGCCACCATCCGCCGACCCGGCACCATCCATCCCGGCGACACCATCACCATCACCCTGCCGCCCCCGCCCCACCGCTATCTCACCGCCGTCTAGTGCCCGTCGCCACCCCGCCCCCCGAGCACCGCCGCCTGCTTAGCGGCATCGCCATCACCCTGCTCGGCGTCTTCGTCTTCGCCGGCAGCAACGCCCTGTCAAAGTGGCTCGCCGGCGCCTACCCGGTCGGCGAAATCCTGTTCGCCCGCAGCATCGTCGTCCTGGCCATCCTCGCCTGCTTCATCCGCCGCGACGACCTGCGCGCCCTGCGCGAAGGCGGCCGCCCCTGGCTGCACATATGGCGCGCCATGCTCTCCGCCGTCGAGGTCGTATGCTTTTACTGGGCGATCGTCGAACTGCCGCTGGCCGGCGGCACTACCATCTACCTCGCCGGCCCGATCTACGTCACCGCGCTCTCGGCCCTCTTCCTCAA
>JANXSA010000241.1 GCA_025352915.1 Rhodospirillales bacterium
CGCCTCGCCGCGCCGGATAACAGCCTCAATGCCCCGGTCCGCGCCGACAGCGAGGGCGAGTGGCAGGATTGGCTGGTGGACGACAGCGACAGCCAGGAAACCGAACTCGCCGACCGCCAGGAACTGACCGGCCGCAAGGCGCTCCTGGCCAATGCCCTCAAGACCCTGAACGAGCGCGAGCGCCACATCCTGATCGAGCGCCGGCTGAAGGACGAGCCGACCACCCTGGAAGACCTGTCGCAGCAATACGCCATCTCGCGCGAACGGGTCCGCCAGATCGAAGTCCGCGCCTTCGAGAAACTGCAAAAGGCAATGCAAACCGAAGTCGGCGAACAACGCCGCGCTGCCGCCGCCATCGCCACCGCCTCCACCGCGGCCCGCCTGAACGCCTGAACGCCTGAACGCCTGAGCGCCTAGGCACCCTCCCCGCCCAGGCCCCATTCCTCCTGCAACCGGCTGCGGGCATCACGCAGCCGGTTGACCCGTGCCCGCACCTTCGCCTCCAGCACCTGGCGCGCCACCAGCGGCACCAATTCGCCCATCAGCCACGCCCCCCCCTGCGCGCCCCAGCACGCCGCCACCAACCGCATCGAAGCCAACAGATCCAAGCTGCCCGGCCAGCTCTGCGCCGCACTCCAGATCACGTGCAGCCACGGCAGCGCCGCCGCCAAGCCATAGACCATCAACACGCCGCCCAGCCGCCTGGTCGCACCTCCTCCACCCCGGGTCCCTCCATTTTGGGGCGGCACCATGATCGCCGCGAGCAATGCCGGCGCGAACAGCACCGCCAACACCACCGCCAGCGGCGCGGCCGTCGCCACCAGCACCCCACAGCCCAGCCCCTGGGCCCAGAACCACGACCGCCCGCCCTGTGCCGATGCCGCCATCACATCACAAGCGTGGCGATGAGGCTCAGCGTCAGCGCCGTCATGCCGGCGCCCAGCACCAGCTCATGTCCCACGGTGCCCGAAATCGCCGCCCGCCCGGCCGCCGCGCGATCCAGCTCGGCCAGCTCGGCATCGATGCGCGCCACCAGCCGCACCGCATCCTGCGCCTCGCCGTCATCGCGCTGGCGCGCCACATGATCGTCCAGCAGGTCGAGCATGCGCGGCATCGCCCCCGCCTTGATCTCGGTCTCCATCTGCGCGGTCAACCGGTCGCGCAGCTTGCGGTTGTGCCATTGCGCCATCATCGGCATCAACGGCGCGCCAAGCCAGGCCGCCAGATTGCGCAGCGCCGGGATACGCTGGCGTTCCTGTAGCCAAACCAACAGCCGCAGCACGATCAGCGCCGCCGCGGCAGCGTCCGGTGCCTCGTTGATCCGCGCCAGTTCGGCCGCCAGCGGCGCGTCGCTGCGTGCCGCCATGAACGCCGCAACCTCGGCGTCGATCGGCAAGCCCACCCGCAGCACCTCCACCGCCGCCGCATCCTCCAGCGCCGGCAAAAGCTCACCAAGCCGCACCACCAGCGCATCGCGCAACAGCGGGCTGCGGCACGCCAGCACCGGGTTCAGCCCATAGCGCAGCCGCGCCGTACCGCCGCTGCCGCGCGCGCGCATCAGCTGGCGATGCTGGTGCGACTCGACGCGCAACAGCACGGGATCGCAGCGCTCGGGCCGCATCCGCGCCCAGGCGGCGATCGCCTCGGCGTTGACCATCTCACCCAGGCGCCGCTCACTCTCGGTGCCCGCGAGTTGGGCCAGTGCGCCGCCCAGCCCGTCCGGGAACAGCGCCATGCTGCCCCAGCATACCGGCGCCAATGGGTCCAACAGGGCGATCGTCTGGGTCACCAGCACCGAATCCGCCTCGGGATCGTCGCTGCCCATATCCTCGGCCCGCTTGCGGACCAGCACTTCCAGATGCATCGCCGTGGTCGAATCGCCCAGTGCACGCCGCAGCCACTGGTCGACCGCGCCGGCCCGAAGCTGGCGCACCCCCTCCAGCGGCTCGGTGGCGATCGCCAGCGACAGCGCCCGCATGTTGGTGGCGGCAAAACGCCCCACCTGCAACGGCCGCTGCGCCCGCGGTGGCGGCCTTGCCGCCACCCTGCGCGCCCGCGCCGCGGCGGGATCGGCCAGCAGCACCGGCGGCGGCCGATGGTCGGGGTCCTC
>JANXSA010000246.1 GCA_025352915.1 Rhodospirillales bacterium
CGACTTGACCAATGTCATGAAGCCACCCGGCGGCGACAACCTGCTGGGCACCGACAGCAACGGCCGCGACATTCTCAGCCGGGTGATCTATGGCGCGCGCAATACGCTGATGCTGGGGCTGGTGGGCGTGCTCTGCGGCGGCTTGCTGGGCGGGCTGTTGGGCATCCTGGCGGCGTTCTACAAGCGGCTGGATGGCTGGATCATGCGGCTGGTCGACGTGATGCTGGCGTTTCCCGCCATCCTGATCGGCCTGGCGGTTGCCGCCATTGCCGGCGCCGGGCTGACCGCCGTGGTGATCGCGCTGGTGGTGGCCACCGTGCCTGATGTGGCGCGCGTCGCACGCGGGGCGGCGATCGGGGTGATGGAACAGGAATTCATCGAGGCCGGGCGCGCGCTCGGCGTGTCCGACACCACGCTGATCTGGCGCTATCTGGCGCTGAACTGCATCTCGACGATCTTCGTCTTCCTGACCCTGCGCTTTGGCCAGATCATCCTGACCGGATCGGCGCTGTCTTTCTTGGGCATGGGGGCCCAGCCGCCGATGGCCGAGCTGGGCATGATGGCCGCCCAGGGGCGCGACTTCCTGTTCATGGCGCCGCACATCGCCACCGTACCGAGCCTGGCGATTTTCGTGGTTGTGCTCTGCGCCAACCTGTTGGGCGATGCCATCCGCGACGTGCTGGACCCCCGGTTGCAGCAATAATTTTTCGACGGAGAGACAAACATGGCTGTGTACCGCCGCCTGTTTTCCGCGCTTGCCGCAACAATGGTTGCGGCATTGGCCTTGCCGGCGTCGGCGCAGACGCTGACGGTGATCCGCGGCATCGACGCGCCGAACTATGACGGGGTGCGCACGACCTCGGGTGCGACCGGCGAGGTGCTGTTCATGACCGGCGACACGCTGGTGGCGCTCGACTACGACCTCAAGACCGTGCGGCCGTCCCTGGCGACCTCGTGGGAGGTGAGTGCGGATGGCACCACCTATACCTTCAAGCTGCGCGACGATGTCACCTTCTGCTCTGGCAAGAAGTTCACTGCTGCCGACGTGGTCTATACGTTCCAGCGCGTGCTCGACAAAGAGACCCGCGCGCCGTTCATCTGGCGGATGGGTCCGGCGATTTCGGTGGTGGCCAAGGACGCGACCACTGTGGAATACAAGATGAGCGCGCCGTTCAGCGAGCTGTTGCTGAATTTGACCAACTTCCATGCCACGATCGTCAACAAGGAGAATGTCGAGGCGCTGGGTAAGGATTTCGGCATCAAGGGCGTCGATGGCACTGGTCCGTATTGCTTCCAGTCATGGGAGCCGCGCAACCAGGTGACGGCCACGCGGCACGAGGCCTATCGCTGGGGCCCGCCAATCTACGAAAACCGTGGCCCGGCGAAGTATCAGCGGGTGATATGGAAGATCGTGCCGGAGGAGGCCGCGCGGCTGGCCACCATGGCGTCGAACCAGGGCGATCTGACCGCGGTGATGCCTGACCAATACCTGCCGCAGATTGGCAAGATGCCGAATCTTTCGATCCATGAGCCGGCCGCGAACCTCAATCTGTTCTATCTCGGCTTCAAGACCAGCCGGCCCAACGTGTCCGACGTGCGCGTGCGCACGGCGCTCAGCATGGCGGTCAACCGCAAGCAACTGGTGGACGCGATATGGTTCGGCAATGGCGAAGCGGCCAGCACCTATGTCCACCCGAAGGCGCAGGATTTTGACCCCGCCACGCCGACCAATCTCGGACGCTACGACATCGCCGAGGCCGGCCGCCTGCTTGACGAAGCCGGCTGGGTGATGGGCGGCGACGGGTTGCGCTACAAGGACGGTAAGCCACTGACTCTGCTGCTGTATGGTTTTGTCGCCGGGCGATCGCCCAAGGTCGCCGAGGCGGTGCAGGGTTTTTGGCGCAAGATCGGCGTCGATCTGCAATTGCAGATGTGGGACGGCACCATCGTCTTCTCCAAGCTCGCGCAGCAGGACTACGATGTTTGGTCGATCAGCTTTCCCTACTCGAGCGCGGGTGATGCGCTCAGGCTGTATTTCCATTCGACCAACATGCCGGCACCAAACCGGATGAACTGGAACGACCGCGCCACCGACGCCGCCCTCGACCGCGGCACCACGGCGCTGGATGATGCGACGCGGATCGCCGCCTTCGCCGAGGTACAGCAGATCGTAACCCGCAACGCGCTGTGGGTTCCGCTGGTGCACCAGGGGCTGCCGCTGGTTGCCAACAAGCGGGTGAAGAATGTGCGGGCGCATCACGTCTATGGCTCGTTGATCTACAAGGGGCTCGACCTTTCCCCATGAGGCCATTCGCGCCGGCGCCAAGCCGGTTGCACGACGACTGCGACAGGGAGGCGACAAGGATGAAGGTGTACTCTGGCATGCTGGCCGCAGTGGCGACCGCCGCGCTGCTGCTATCCGGCCCCGCAATGGGCCAGACGCTGAACGTGATGCGCGCCGGCGACGCGCCAACCTTTGACGCCCATCGCACCACCTGGTCGCCG
>JANXSA010000256.1 GCA_025352915.1 Rhodospirillales bacterium
CGGCGATACGCCTCGTTCAACGCCGCCGTCAGCGTCGGCACAATCGACTCCACCGGCGGCGCCGCCCCCAGTAACAACCGCTCCAGCGTCCCCGCCACCAACCGCGCCGCATGCCGCCCCGACAACTCGCCATCGTATCGCATGCCTGTGCGATCCGAGACCCCGTCAATCACCGCATAGGCCCGCCCAGGCAGCACCACGAATGCATCCTCGTTGGCCTCGGCGCGCGCGGGGTCGCGCGAGAGCGACGAAGCTTCTAGGCGCAAGGAAGCAAGGCCTTCTTTTTGTGAACAAAAAGAAGCAAAAAAACTTCATCCATAAGCAAGTGGATAAAAGTTTTTTGGTTCTTTTTTTCAAAAAAGAACATGCTTCCTACCCTACTGTCTCCTCCGGCGGATAGTTCAACTCCACCGCAATCCCATCAGGATCATGCAGGAACAGCTGCGTCTGCCGATCCCGCGGAATCACCCGCTCCTCAAACCCGATCCCCCGCGCCGCCAGATTGGCCTTCATCGCCGCCAACCCGGTGCAGGCAAACGCAATATGGTCGAACAACCCGGTCGCCCCCGCCGCGCGCGGCCCGGCATCACGCTCGCGCGGACCGATCAGATGCACGGTCGGCGTATCCCCGCAGTACAACCAATACCCGGGAAACCCGAGCGGCGGCCGATAGCCCACCGGCAGGCCAAGCAGATCGCAGTAGAACGCCTTGCTCGCCTCCAAGTCGACGGGACGAACGGTAAAGTGGTTGAGCGCATTCAGCGGCATGGTCGCGGCTCCCCAGGGTCCGAGTGTGGGTCAAATATGGCGCAACGAGGCAAGCGTATTCCCCAGCAAATGCTGGCCCACCGCCTCCAGATGGGTCATCCGCCCCTGCACCTGCTGGGTGACGGTATTGAGATCACGGAAGCGGCGTTCAAAACCCTGGCTGGCAAAGATCGCCGTCGCCCCGGCCTCACGCCAGCAAAACTCTCCCACCGCCCGCGCCTGATGAATGGCAAAGGTGCTGGCCAGCCGGATGTTCATCCGCTCGTCGAGCGTCATCCGCCCGCGCGCGGCAACCCCGGTCCAGGTGTCGTCCAGCGTGGTCAACAGGTGAATCCGCGCCGCCCGCCACTGCGCCTCGGCAATCGCCAGGTCGCGATGGATCACCGGGCTTTCGCGCATCGCCCGGCTGGTCAGGCTCGGCGTCTTCGCGCCCGCCACTTCCAGGAACCGGTCCAGCAACCCGCGCGCCACCCCCAGCGCCACGCCGGCAAAACCCGCCGCATACATGTTGGTGGTGGAAAACTGATACAGCGTGCCGGTCTCCCGCCGCTCCTCATCGGTATCGCGACAGACCGAGAAGCCATCGGGCACGAAATGCTCGGCAATGGCAAACGTATCGCTGCCGGTGCCGCGCAGCCCCATCACCTCCCAGGTATCGGTGCTCGAATACAGCCCCCGCGGAATCAACATGGTGCGCTCGATCGGCCGCCCATCCGCCCCCGCCCGCAAGCTGCCATCGCGCTCCACCACATGACAATGCCCGCCGATCCAGGTGGCGTGATGCCCGCCGCTGACAAAGGTCCAAGTGCCGGTCACGATATAGCCGCCATCGACCACCCGCGCCCGCGCCCCCTGGTTCTGCCCCCAGGCCAGCACCGCGCGGGGATCGCGCCCCCAAACCTCCTGCGCCGTCTCCAGCGGCAGATACGCCGCCGCCATCGAACAGCCCGAACCCTGGCCAATGCACCAGGCCGTCGAGGCATCGGCGGCGGCAACCGCGATCAGCATCCGGATATAGTCGGCGGGCAGCACCTCATCCCCGCCCACCGATGCCGGCAACAGGCAACGGAACAGCCGGTTGGCATGCAGCGCGTCCAGCGCCGCCGGCGTGATGCGACGGGCAGCCTCGATCGCCGCCCCTTCGGCCAGCAGCACAGGGGCGGCATTGCGAGCGCGCGCTTCGGGGCTCAGGGCTGGCGAGGCATCGTTCATGCAGGTCTTCCGCGCCGATTGCGTTTCCGCTCCGACTGTCCCGCTTCGTGGCACGGCGGTCAACGGCGCTTGAGGGAAGCGGCGGGGTGATGCAGCATCGCGGCAAATCCAGGAGAACGCCCATGAAGATCGACCACGTATCGCTGACCATCTTCACCTGGGACAACATCCCGCGCACCAGCTATCACGCCGGCAGCTTCACCCAGCCTGTGAGCAATCTCGGCCTGCTGCGCATCCGCACCGATAGCGGCCACGAGGGCCACGCCTTCCTCGGCTCGGCCAGCAATCCCGGCAGCATGGACGGCCCCGGCCTGATCCGCTGGATCAAGCCGATCCTGATGGGCGCCAACCCGCTGGAGCGCGAACGCCTGCACCAGCGCATGCTGAAGATGAATCGCAACGTCACCTGGCGCTGCATCGGTGCTGCCGACGTCGCCCTGTGGGACCTCGTCGGCAAGATCGCCGGCCTGCCGGTCCATGCCCTGATGGGCACCCACCGCACCGAGATCGGCGCCTACGCCAGCTCGCAATTGCTGCCCGATGCCGGCGCCTACGTGGCGCAAGCCCAGCAGCACAAGCAGGAAGGCTGGGCCGCCTACAAGATCCACCCGCCCACCGACCCCGACACCGACATCAAGGTCTGCGAAGCCGTCCGCCGCGGCGTCGGCGACGCCTATCCGGTGATGTTGGATAGCACTTGGAGCTACGACTACTACAGCGCGCTAAAGGTCGGACTGGCGATCCAGGAGATGGGCTTCAAATGGTACGAAGACCCGCTGGCCGACGAGGACATTCTTTCATATGTGAAACTGCGCCAGAAACTCAACATCCCGATCCTGGCCACCGAATATCCGATGGGCGGGCTGGACACCTACCCGATCTGGATCCAGCAACAGGCCACCGACTATCTGCGCGGCGACATCCCGGCCAAGGGCGGCCTGACCACCATGCTCAAGACCGCGCATCTCGCCGAGGCCTTCCACATGAATTACGAAGTCCACCACAGCGGCAATTCGCTGAACAACCTGGCCAACCTGCATTTGTGCATGGCCATCCCCAACACCACCTGGTTCGAGGTCCTGCTGCCCGACGGCGCGCATCGCTACGGGCTTGAAGCGGAGTTCCGACCGGATGCCAATGGCATGCTCCAGGCCCCGACCGGTCCCGGGCTGGGCGCCAATATCGACTTCGCGCTGATCAAGGCGAAGACCGAGGCGGTGCTGGAGTAGCGTGTCAGCTTTGGCGGCGGCGCATCATGCCGAGTCCGATCAGGCCGGCGCCCAGCAGCGCCATCGTTGCCGGCTCCGGCACCGTGAGCTCTGTTTGGGTGAAAGTATTGGCAAAGCCGGTGACGTTGCTGCCATCGGTGAAGAACGCGTCGGTCACCTGCATCGTCAGCGTCAAGCCGGGGACCGGGATACTCACGACCGGGTTGATCGCGGTGGCGATGAGACCGGGCAGCGGGGCGAAGTTCTCGTCGGTGAAGGATTTTGTCAGTGTCGCGGTGCCGCCCGGGCTGGCGAACAGGATGCCGCCGGTGACCGCACTGAACGTGATGTTGGGGCTGATCAAGGTGTCGATCGCGATCGTGTAGCTGAGGTTGTACGTCGTGTTCTGGGCGAAGGGGCCAAGAATGGTGACGGTGTGTTCGTCGAGCCCCGGCAGATTGACCAGGGCGAACACCGCTGAATTGGTGGACGGGATGTTGGTCGAGGCGAAGTTCGACCAGATCTTGTCCTGTTGCGTGCAGGAAAAGCCCGGTTGGGTAAGGACCGACATCGAGACACTGCTGACGCCGCAGGGGATCGCAATGGCCGGGGCGGTGGCGCCGGCGGAAAGGGCGGCGCCTAGGGCGAGCGTGGTCAGCGCATATCTGAGGGTTCGGATCATCATGGCGGTTCCTGCACTGATGCTCGGGTGGAGACCCTGGGTCCGCGGCGCGATGGCCGATGGTACCGTCGGGCTCCGTCATGTCACGCTATTGATGGCGCGAAAAAACCGGCACGGGCAGCGTCGGAATATACTCAATTATTTGAGTGGTCAGGCAATAACACCAGGTGCAACCGTTGTTGCATCCGCAGCATTGTGAATACAAGAAATAGTATTGCGATGGTATTCGAAGCGCGCGGGCGGCAGGTGGGGAATGGTGGAGCTGAGCGGGATCGAACCGCTGACCTCGTCATTGCGAACGACGCGCTCTCCCAACTGAGCTACAGCCCCATTCCCACCGCCGCATCGCCAAGCCGGCGGCGTTCGCACAGCTGCCCCTCGGCGAAGCGGCCGGACAATGCTGATGGCGCGGGGCCAAGTCAACCCGCGCGCTGCGCCACCCAGGGTTTACCGCAAGACCCGGCCGTGGCAGACGGTGACGCGCCAAACGGGGGCGCACCAGCGCCGTTGCGGAGGACCACGTGATCACGATCCTGTTCCAGATCGCCCAGGAAGTGCTGAACCTGTACAAATGGGCGGTGATCATCGGCGCCGTGATGAGCATGCTGGTCTCGTTCAACGTGTTGGACACCCGCAACCGCCTAGTGTGGACCATCGGCGACTTCCTGTACCGCATCACCGAACCGGCGCTGCGCCAGATCCGCCGGGTGATCCCGACCTTCGGCAGCATCGACCTCAGCCCGGTGGCGCTGATCTTCCTGATCTACGTCGCCCAGATGCTGCTGGCACGGATCTACGCCGCCGTCGTGCACGGCAACATCTCCGGCCTGTTCCTGTAGCGCGCCCCATCGTTTTAGCGTCGTGTCGTTCTGGCGCCCCGTCGAAGGCACCCGGCCGCGCATCGGCGTCACCGAGGCCACCGAGGACGACCGCGCCGCTTGCGCCGCCCTGGCCCAGGCGCTCGACATCAAGCCCGCCACCGTCAGCGTGACCCAGGGCGCGGCGAGCCGTGACAAGACATTGCTGGTAGTGACCGACGCGACATTGCTCGCCGCCCGCCTGGAGGCGCTGTGACCCAAGACATCACCCAAGCCCGCATCATCGACGGCCGCGCCGTCGCCGCCACCCTGCGGGCCGAAACCGCCGCCCGCGTCGCCCAACTATCCTACCAGCCAGCCCTCGTCGTCGTCCTGGTCGGCGATGATCCCGCCAGCCACGTCTACGTCCGCAGCAAGGACCGCGCCGCAACCCAGGCCGGCATCGACGCCCGCACCATCCGCCTGCCGGCCACCACCAGCCAGGCCGACCTGCTCGCCGTGGTGCGCGGCCTCAACGACGACCCCGCCGTCGACGGCATCCTGGTCCAACTCCCGCTGCCCCCGCACATCGCCACCGAAGCCATCCTGGATTCAATCGATCCGGCCCGCGACGTCG
Organism: Rhodospirillales bacterium; assembly: GCA_025352915.1. Taxonomy (GTDB): domain Bacteria; phylum Pseudomonadota; class Alphaproteobacteria; order Acetobacterales; family Acetobacteraceae; genus CAMDGX01. Next base: position 5,305 of record JANXSA010000256.1, read on the forward strand.
ACGGCCTGACCCCCACCAACGCCGGGCTGCTGGCCACCGGCCGCCGCGGCCTGGTGCCCTGCACCCCGCTCGGGGTGATGAAACTGCTGGCGGCGACCGACGTAAAACTATCCGGCGCCCGCGCGCTGGTGCTCGGCCGCTCGGTGCTGGTCGGCCGCCCGATGGCCGCCTTGTTGACTGCTGCCGACGCCACGGTAACCCTCGCCCATTCCCGCACCCACGACCTCGCCGTCGAATGCCGCCGCGCCGAAGTGCTGATCGCCGCCGTCGGCCGCGCCGGCATGGTGCGCGGCGACTGGGTGGCGCGCGCGGCCGTGGTGATCGATGTCGGCGTCAACCGCACCGCGGCCGGAACCCTGACCGGCGATGTCGCCTTCGACGAAGTGGTCGGCCATGCCGGCGCCATCACCCCGGTGCCGGGCGGCGTCGGCCCGATGACCATCGCCTGCCTGCTGGAAAACACCGTCACCGCCGCCCAGGCCCGGCGCGGCGGCTGACCGCGATCGCGTGTCCCCGCCCACGACCGGGCCGGCCCTGGCCATACCGCTTCACCAACCGCAAGGCATATCCGCGCCGGGCCAAATTCCTGAACGCAAGCCAATAGGGTCCAGACCACATGAAACGCTGGCTGATCGCCGCCTTGCTCCTCGCTGGCGCCACAACCGCCTGGGTCACAGCTGATCCCGCACCACGATTCAGAACCGCTTAACCCGCCATCGCCATTGTGCCGGGCCGATGGCGGGAGATAGGCTGATGTCTGAAACTGCGGCGATGATCGAAACCCAGGACACGCCCGACCTAGGCGCCAAGCTCGACGAACTGCGCCACTTCGTCGACCGCCGCTTCGCCGAGCTGAGCATGGAAATCCACGCCTCGGTCCAGCTCATCGACTTCAGCGAATCCAACCTCTCCGAACAGCTCGGCGCGGTAAAATCCCAACTCGCCGAAGTCCTCGCCGTCCCCCAGGCCGGCGCGCGCAACTCCGGCACCGAACTCGAAGCCGTCGTCCAAACCACCGAAGCCGCCGCCAACCGCATCATGGAAGCAGCCGAAGCCATCGGCGACTGGCTCCAGGAAATCAGCGCCGACCCCGCCCTGCGCGATCGCATCTCCGGCAAGGTCAACGCCATCTTCGAAGCCTGCTCGTTCCAGGACCTCACCAGCCAGCGCATCCGCCGCGCCATCGACCACCTGCATCACGTCGAATCGATGCTGACCACCATCGGCGGCCAACCCGCCACCGCCGCCCCCGCGCGCCCAAGCCTGCCCACCGCCATGCCCGCCATACAAGTCAGCGGCGCCGAACTCGCCCAGGCCGAAATCGACCGCCTGATGGCCTTCTAACCCCCCCCAAGCGCCCGCCACCCGATATCCCGCCGGCAAAACCCCTCCGGCCAAACCAGCGCATCCACCCCCGCATACGCCGCATCCCGCGCCGCCAACAGCGCGTCCGCCACCCCAACCACCGTCAACACCCGCCCCCCACTGCTCACCAAAACCCCGTCGCGCAAATCCGTGCCGGCATGAAACACCCGCACGCCGCCCACCGCCTCCGCCGCCGCCACCCCGCCAATCGCCGTATGCCGCGCATACGCCCCGGGATACCCGCGCGCCGCCATCACCACCCCCAGCGCCGCCTCCGCCCGGAAACGCAGCGACACCCCTGCCACCCCGCCCGCACACGCCGCCGCCAAAGCCGGCAACAAATCATCCGCCAACCGGCTCAAAATCACCTGGCACTCGGGATCGCCAAACCGCACATTGAACTCGATCAGCTTCGGCCCCTCCGCCGTCAGCATCACCCCCGCAAACAATATCCCGCGAAACGGCGTCCCCCGCCGCGCCATCTCGGCCAGCACCGGCCGGATCATCCGCGCCAGCACCGCCTCCTCCAATCCGGGCGAAAGCGCCGGCGGCGGCGAATACGCCCCCATCCCCCCGGTATTCGGCCCCGTATCCCCCTCCCCCACCCGCTTATGGTCCTGCGCACTGCCCAGCGAAATCGCCTCCACCCCGTCGCACAGCGCGAAAACACTCACCTCCTCACCCACCAGGCACTCCTCGATCACCACGCTGCGCCCGGACTCGCCCAGACTCCCCTCTTCCATGAACGCAACAATCGCCGCCTCCGCCTCGGCCTCACTGGCCGCCACCACAACCCCCTTGCCGGCCGCCAGCCCGTCCGCCTTCACCACAATCGGCGCCCCCCGCCGGCGCACAAACGCCCGCGCCGCATCGGCATCGTCAAACCGCTCCCACATCGCCGCCGGCACCCCCGCCGCCTCGCAAACCTCATGGGTGAAACTCTTGCTGCCCTCCAGCCGCGCCGCCGCAGCCGAGGGGCCGCAACAGGCGATGCCGGCGCGACCGAGCAGATCGGCGATGCCCAGCACCAGCGGCGCCTCGGGCCCCACCACCACCAGATCGATCATGTTCTCGGCGGCCCAGGCCACCAGTTCGTGAATCTCCGTAGCGTCAATCGGCAGATTCTCGGCCAGTTCGGCGGTGCCCGGATTGCCCGGCGCGCAGTACAGCTTGCTCAACAGCGGGCTGGCCGCGATGGCCCAGCACAGCGCGTGTTCGCGAC
>JANXSA010000296.1 GCA_025352915.1 Rhodospirillales bacterium
GGGCCAGCGGGTGGGGGATGGCGCTGGCTTCGGTCAGGATTTCGCCGAGGCGGGCGGGGCCGCCGCGCGGGATGACGATGGCGCGCGGCTCGGCCAGGGGGCCGGGGGCGTGGAGGTGGTCAAGGGCGGCGCGGGCCACGAGCGTTCCGGCGCCGGCCAGGGTGATGACCAGGAGCAGCGCGCCGAGGACGGCGCGGCGGAGGCGGGGACGCAGCGTGGGCGGAATCAAGCCGCGCGTTTGAAGACGATGCTGGCGTTGGTGCCGCCGAAGCCGAAGCTGTTGGACAGGGCCATGTCGATGCGGCGCGGCTGGGCGGCGTTGGCGACGCGGTCGATGACGCTGTCTCGGGAAGGGTTGTCCAGGTTCAGGGTGGGCGGGGCGACGCTGTCGCGGATGGCCAGGATGGAGAAGATCGCCTCGATGGCGCCGGCGGCACCGAGGAGGTGGCCGGTGGAGGATTTGGTGGAGGACATGGCGAGGCCGCGGGCGCTGTCACCGAAGAAGCGTTCGACGGCTTCGAGTTCGAGGTCGTCGCCGAGCGGGGTGGAGGTGCCGTGGGCGTTGACATATTGGATCTGTTCGGGGCGCAGGCCGCCGTTGCGCAGGGCGGCTTTCATGGCGCGGTAGGCACCGTCATGGCCTTCGGCGGGGGCGGTGATGTGGTGGGCGTCGCCGGACATGCCGTAGCCGCCGATTTCGGCGTAGATCTTGGCGCCGCGTTTTTTGGCGTGTTCGTATTCTTCGAGCACGACGATGCCCGCACCTTCGCCCATGACGAAGCCGTCGCGGTCGCGGTCCCAGGGGCGGGAGGCGCGGGCGGGGGTTTCGTTGAAGCTGGTGGAGAGCGCGCGGGCGGCGCAGAAGCCGCCGATGCCGAGCTGGTTGACCGCGGCTTCGGCGCCGCCGGCGACCATGACGTCGGCGTCGCCCCATTGGATCAGGCGGGCGGCGTCACCGATGGCGTGGACGCCGGTGGCGCAGGCGGTGACCACGGCGTGGTTCGGGCCCTTGAAGCCGTATTTGATCGAGAGGTGGCCGGAGGCGAGGTTGATCAGGGCGGAGGGGATGAAGAACGGCGAGAGGCGCTTGATCTTGCCATTCAGGACCTGGATGGCGGCTTCGTAGATGGTTTCGAGCCCGCCGATGCCGGAGCCGATCATCACGCCGGTGGCGCAGCGGTCGTCTTCGGCGTCGGGCTTCCAGCCGGAATCCTCGACCGCCTCGATGGCGGCGACCAGGGCGAAGTGGATGAAGCGATCCATCTTCTTCTGGTCCTTGATCGGGATCCATTCGGCCAGGTTGAGCTTGCCCTCGGCCTTGCTGCCGAGGGGGATGGTGCCGGCGATCTTGGCCGGCAGCTCGCTGACATCGAAGGACTGGATGGCGGTGATGCCGGATTCGCCGGCGAGCAGCCGGGTCCAGACATTTTCCACACCGAGACCCAGCGGGCAGGCAATGCCCATGCCCGTCACCACCACGCGCCGCATCGCTGTCATCCTTCGTCGATCAAGAGGTCGCCGCTGTCAGGCGGCCTTCTGCTTTTCGATGTAGTCGATGGCATCCTTCACCGTGGCGATCTTCTCGGCGGCGTCCTCGGGGATCTCGACGCTGAAGGCTTCCTCGAAGGCCATCACCAGTTCGACCGTGTCCAGGCTGTCAGCGCCGAGGTCGTCGATGAACGACGCTTCCGGTGTGACCTTGGATTCCTCGACGCCGAGGTGCTCGATCACGATCTTCTTAACTCGTTCCGCGATATCGCTCATCGCCGCATTCACTCCGTTGTGGCCGGGCACGCATGCCGGCCGGTTGCCTGTGATGGATGTTCCGTCTGCCGCGGGCGTTACATCGCCCGAGGGTGCTGCGCGTGAACCCCGAACAAGGATCAGCGGCGCTTAGCATGGTTTCTTCGGCGTCGCCAACACACCCTCAGAGCATCGCCATGCCGCCATTGACGTGCAGGGTGGCGCCGGTGACCCAGCTGGCCTCGTTGCTGGCCAGATAGACCACGGCGGCGGCGATGTCGGCGGGGGCGCCCATGCGGCCGAGCGGGATCGATTCGGTGAGCTTGGTCTTCTGGGCGTCGGTCAGGGCGTCGGTCATGGGGGTGGCGATGAAGCCGGGGGCGACGACGTTGATGGTGATGCCGCGGCTGGCGACTTCCTGGGCCAGCGCCTTGGTCATGCCGACCATTCCGGCCTTGGCGGCGGCGTAATTGGCCTGGCCGGGGTTGCCGGTGGCGCCGACGATGGAGGAGATCGAGATGATGCGGCCGGCGCGGCGGCGCAACATGCCGCGCAGGGCGGCGCGGGACAGGCGGAACGGGGCGGTGAGGTCGACGTCGATCACCGCCTGCCAGTCCTCGTCTTTCATGCGGATGGCCAGCATGTCGCGGG
>JANXSA010000302.1 GCA_025352915.1 Rhodospirillales bacterium
TCAAGAACGCAAATCCGCCGACCGAATGAAGCCATCCGGTCGGATATTGCTCTAGGCGCCGGTCAGCCGAGCCGCCACCACGCCTGCCCGCCGCGCCGGGCCGCGCCGCCGGGCCGCGTCTCCGGCATCGCCAACAACACCAGCGCCACCGCCACCACCCCGGCCGCCGTCAGCGTCCAGAACGCCGCCGGCACCCCCCAGGCGGTGGCGACCAGACCGGCAACCGTGGTGCTCAGCGCCGCCCCCAGCGCCCCGGCCAGCCCCAGCATCCCCAGCGCCAGCGTATAGCGCCCGCTTTCGCGCGTGAGATCGGCGGCCACCAGCGGCAGCATCACCCCGAACACCGCCGCCGCCACGCCCTCCAGCAACTGAACGGGCACCAGCAGGTAGGGGTTCTCCACCATCGCGAACAACGCCGCGCGCAGCGGCAGCGAGGCGAACCCCACCACCAAAAGCGGCCGCCGCCCGATCCGTTCGGCCAGCCGCCCGACCAGCGGCGAGGCCAGCGCCACCAGCACCTGCGGCACGATCACGAAGGCCGCGATCAACGCCCCGGCGCGCAGCCCGGCCCGGCGCGTTATCTCGGCCGCCGCCACCGCCAACAGGGCGGCCGATGAGAAATGGAACAGCGTCACACAGGCAGCAAATACCTGCATCCGCCGATCCGCCAGCAGCACCCGCACCGAGCCATGCGACTCCATCGCGTCGGTTGCCGCCACTTCGCCGCCCCGGCGCCGGCGCTGGCGCCGCGGATGCAGCGTCCACAGCGCCCACACGGCGGGGATGGCCAGCAGGCAGGCGAGCACGAAAACCGCCCGTTCCGACACCAGTGAGGCCGCCAACCCCATCAGCGCCGCCCCGGCGCCGCTGCCGATCGAGGCAAAGCGCACGTTGCGGCCGAGCCTTTCGCCGAGGTCGCGCCGCCCCACCATGGCCACCGTGACCGCGGCGATCCCCGGCGCAATGATGCTGCCGGCCACCGCATGCACCAGCAGCGCCAGCAGCACCGGCAGCCGCCAGGGCAGGGCGGCAATCACCAGCGCCGCCAGCGCGGCCCCCGCGATCGCAAGCCCCAGCACCAGGCGGCGGTGGCGGGTGACATCGACATAGGCGCCGCCCGGCACCTGGGTCAGCATCGAGGCCACGGTCTCGGCGGTCAGCACGAAGCCGATCTGCGCCTGGGTCCAGCCCTGGCCAGCCAGATAGGCCGGCATGAAAGCACCAAAGGCGGTACGGAACGCCGCCACGAAGCCGTTCAGCCAGTCCAGCCCAAGCTGTCCCGGCGGATGCCGCGTCGCCGCACGGCGCCGGGCCGGCCGGGCAGGCGGCATCACCGGCTGGCGGATGGGCTGAGGATGGTGGTGGCGTCGCCGGGCCGGTATTCCGGCGCCGCGGTCACCCGGTCGGCGCCGATCTCGACCGACATGCGCACCATGTCCGGCTCGACGCGGAAGCGCAGCAGCTCCCACGCCAGCGCCACCCGGCGGATGCCCAGCCCCATGAACCCGCCGACATCGACCACGGCGGCCAGTGGCCGGCCTTCGGCATCGACCACCAGGTCAACCACCCGGCCCAGCTCCTCGCCACCTGGCCCGAACAGCCGCCGCCCCATCAGCGCCACCATCTGCGGCGCGCCAACCGCCGTGATCGCAGCGGGTGTTTGTGCTCCAGCCGGCGCTGCAAGCAGCAACAGCACCAGCATCAGCCCCATCAAGTCAGGCACGCGGCGTTGAGGATGCCCAAGCCCACCGACCCCGACGCCAACAGGATCGCCTCCGCCATGTCGCCCGATTCCAGCCCGCCATGCTCATGCCGGCGCAGGAACCGCACCGCCACATAGCTGATGAGCTGCACCACCAGCGCGATCGCCGCCCACAGCACCATGTCCGCCAAGCTGTGCGACCGCGCGATCGCCATGCCCAACGGCAGGCAGAATCCCAACACCGCGCCGCCGCGCGCCAAGGCGGCCGCGGCATTGCCGGCACGGATCAGCTCCCAGTCGCGCACCGGCGTCACCACCGTGTACAGCGCCAGGAACGCCCCGAGCAGCAGCACCGCGGTGCCGAAATAGGTGATGAAGGCAATCAGGCTGTCCAGCATGTCAGCTCCTGTCGTGCGCCGCGGATGGGTGACTAGGCCTGAAAATAGTGCGGCACGAAGCGGCTGGTGTCGCGGGTGATCGGCGTGTCGTCCTCGCGGATGCCCAGCCCCACCGCCCGTCCGCCCACCACCCAGCTGCCCAGCACGGGATAGCGCCCGTCGAAACACGGCAACTCGGCCCAGGCCTGGTGGACAAAGCCCTCGGCGCCATATGGCCCGCCGGTGGCATGGCCCGGTGCCGTCACATTGGCGCCCTCGCGGCCCCAGAGCGGCTTGGCGATTTCCGCCCCGCCGGTGCGGCCGGGTTCGCGGAACGCCGGCAACAGGTTGGGATGGTCCGGAAAAAGCTGCCACAACAGCGCCAGGATGCCCTTGCCCGACAGCACCATGCGCCAGGCCGGCTCGATCCAGCGCGTCGGCGCCGCGGCGACATTGGCGCCAAAGGCGTCGCGCAGCATGAACTCCCAGGGGTAAAGCTTGAACAGATGCGCGATCGGCCGGTCATCCAGGTCGGTGAAGGCCGCGCCGTTCCAGCCGATCTCGTCGACATACAGGAACGGCGCCGCCAGCCCGGCCTGCATCGCGGTGTCGCGCAGGTATTCGACCGTGCCGCGATCCTCGTCCGAGCCACGCTGGCAGGTGAACGCAATGCCGCCCGGCAACGGCCGCGCCAGCCAGGCCGCGACCAACGCTTCGTGCAGCAGGTTGAACTGATCCGCCGCCGGGCGGGTGGATTGCAGCCAGTCCCACTGCACCACCGCCGTCTCGAATAAGGCGGTCGGTGTATCGGCGTTGTATTCCAGCAGCTTGGGCGCCCCGGTCCCGTCCCAGCGCAAATCCATCCGGCCATACAGGCTCGGCTCCTGCGCCTCCCAGCTGCGCACCACCAGCGGCCAGACCGAATCGGGAATGCCGAGTGCGGTGTGACAGCCGGTGCGCACCGCGTGTTCCACCGCCGCCAGGCACAGCCGCTCCAGCTCCACCGTGGCATCGTCCAGGCGGTCGATCTCGGCCGCGTTGAACTGCCAACAGGCGGACTCATCCCAATAGGGCTGGCCGCCGATCTCCGCGAATTCAAAGCCGATGGCGGCCCAGCGCGCCTGCCGGTCGGGCCGCGGCGTGACCGGAACGCGGCGCAAACGCCTATCCGCCGCTGCTGCTGGCGTGGGCCGACCCGGTGCTGCCGAAACCGCCGCGCGCCCCGATGGCCGCCCCCGCCACCGCCCCCGCCACGGCAGCACCCGCCACCGTGCCGGTCGAATGGCCGCCGGAACTGCCGCCGCTCCAATGGCTCGATGAACTCGTGTGCGAGGTCAATCCGCTATCCGGGCAACGCCCGCCGACCTGCACGGCGACATCGCAATCCGGACCGCGCAACAAGGGGATCGCCGCGGCGCCAACGACGCCGCCACCCATCAACACCAGCAGGACCTGTGTTGAACGCCGCATGACTCAACTGTATGTCGAACGCGCGGCCCCTGCAAAGATATCCCGCCGCTCAGTCGGCGAAGACGATCGCCCGCGTGAACGGTGCCATCGACATCGGCGCGAACGTCCGCGACGGCTCGTCGACCAGATAGCCGCTGCCCCAGACGGTGCGCACGAAGGTATCCAGCCCGACCGTGGCCAGGCGCTTGCGCAGCCGGTGCATCAGCACGTTCAGCGATTTCACATCGGGCTCGTCGAACTCGCCATACAGCAGGTCCATCAGCGCGGCCTTGCTGACCACCGTCCCCTTGCGCAGGGTCATCAGCTCCAACACCTTGTATTCGCTGGGGGACAGGTGCAGGTCACGGCCCGAAACCATCGCCGAGCGGCTGTCCATGTGCAGTTCCAGCGTGCCCACCGTCAGCACCGAGCGGGTGAAACCGCGGGTCCGGCGCACCACGGCGCGCAGCCGGGCACAGAGTTCGGAAGTGTCGCACGGCAATTCGACCACATCGTCAGCGCCCGCATCGAGCAACCGGCCACGGCCCCGTCCGTCCAACTGCCGGGTCACGGCCACCGCCGGCAGCGCCGATCCCGCCGCCCGGGCACGGCGGATGAAGCTGGCGCCGCTGCTGCCGTCCGGCCCCGCGCCGAACAGGATCACGTCGAAGTGATAGCGCCGGACCATGTGCAGCGCATCCTCGGGATTATCGGCCCGTTCCAGGGTGAAGGCTTGTCCGCCCAGCACCACCGCGATGTCGCTCGCCACGTAGCCGTCCAATGAAGCCAGAAGAATGCGCATTTTTTGCCACTGCTCCGCTCTTGTTCCGCCGGACCACCGGAAACTCCGCCGTCTGCGGACGAACCGTGGCCATCGCGGGCAGGGCGCCATCTCCAACCGGTGCCCCACGCAATGACATACGCAACAACGATGCCAGATTTACGGGCGCTAACGATTCCGATTGGTTTCCAATGTTTACAGCGCAATAGGTTAAGGTTTCGTTCACACTTAGTACTACGTGGAAATACGTATGCCAGCGTGCCGTCGCAATTTGCAAGGTGATCGGCCGACCCTCGCAATTTGCAAGAAAATCGGCGGGTGCAAGTCGCAAAATGCCGCAGCGACTCGCAGCATGCCAGTCGTAAAGCCGGCCGGCGCAACTGTGCCGCCGTGCCAGTATTGAAACCGGGTTGTAGGGCCATGGCAGCCAGATCGCCGCCATCCCCTGCGGAACGATTCGATGCACCGCTTGCTCGCACCGCTGATCGGCATTCCCCTCGGCCTCACCCGCGCGCTGGTCTACGGCTTTCCCGCCACCGCCCGCCGTGACGTGCCGGACACCACCTGGGCCAGCCTGGTCAACGACCGCCTGGCCCATAGCGCCGTGCTGGAAAAAGACCCGCGCAGCTTGCTGTGGATGCAGAACCGCGACATCGCCCGCGGCTATAGCGGCGGCCCGATCCTGAACCCGGTCAATGGCCAGGTGCTCGGTATCGTGCGCCCCCTCATCGACCCCGAGCGCGCGGCGGCGGCCTATGGCATCGTCACGCCGCCCCCGACACCGACGACACCGACGACATCTTCACCCGTGCCCGCAAGGCCACCGTGCACGTCTTCTGCTGGCAGTAGCCGGCTCAGCGCACGCGCGTCAGGCCCAGCCCCTTGGTCCTGTCCGTGCTGATCACCAGCCCGCCGGGCGTCACCCGCACCACCGCCGCCCACGGCTTGCCGGCCCCGCGCAGCGGCGCATCCGCCGGCATCGCCATCAGCAGATCGCGCTCGATCCACGACAACGCCAGCCGCAGCGCGCCATATTCGGACCGCACCACCAATTGCCCGCCATCCGCTGACACCATGGCGTCAATCCCCAGCCCGGCATTCGCATAGGCGCCGGCCAGCCCCGCCGAACTGCCGGCCCCCGGCTGCACCGCCCGGTACTGCCGCGCCGCGCCGCACCAGCGGGCTGGAATCACCCCATCCCTGGGTAATCCGAAGCTCAGATGCACCACCGCCCGCTCCGGCGCGAATTCGCCATCCGCAAGCTGTTCGATCACCCCGCCGCCGCCACCCTGGCTGGTGAAGCTCGGCGTGCCCGCCGCATCGACGATCTCGAACACATCGTCGCCATCCTCTTGCCGGTACATCCCCGCCGCCGCCGCCAGCGCGCGCAATCCGGCCGCATCCGGCAGCGGCGCCATCGCATCGCCCAGCAGCACATCGGCCATCCGCCGCGCGATCGAAAACGGCGCAATGTCATCCCGGTTGCCCAGGATCACCACCCCCGCCTTTTGCTCCGGAAACCGCACCGACTCCGACCGCCCGCCGGCCACCCCCCCGCCATGGCCGATATTGCGCAGCCCGCGATACCGCGTGACCGTGAACCCCAGCGCGTACATCGACAGCGACCCGTTGGCGAACCGCGCCGGCCGCTCCATCCGCGCCAACAAATCCGCCATATCCGCCGAGGGCTTCGCCAGATGCGCCTGCCACCGCAGCATATCCTCCAGGGTCGAGCTGATCCCGCCCTCGCCCCCAAGCACCAGCCCCCATTGCGCCCGCTCCCAGCCACCATCGGCGCCGCGCGAATGATGCCCGACCAGCCGCGGCAGGATCTGCGAATCCCGCAATTGCAGCACGGTATCGTCCATCCCCAATGGCCCAGTGATCCGCGCGCGCAGCAATTCGTTGTAGCTCCGCCCCGACACCTCCTCGATGATCTCGCTCAACAGGAAGAAGCCGGTATTGCAGTAGATCATCTGTTCGCCCGGCGGAAAATTCATCTCGCCATGCCGCGCAATGATTGCCCGCGCCGTCATCCGCGTCGAAGGTGCCGCCAGCGAAACCCCGCTCCAGGTCAGTGCCTCCAGGAAATCCCGCATCCCCGAGGTGTTGCTCGCCAGATGCCGCAGCGTCACCGGATAGGGCAGGGGCCCCAGCCACGGCGCATAGCGATGCACCGGCGCATCCATATCCAGCTTGCCCTCGCGTTCCAGCATCAACGCCAGCAGCACGGTGAACTGCTTGGTCTGCGAGCCCACCCGAATCAGCGAGCGCGGCCCCAGCGCCACCCCGTGCGCCAAATCCGCCATGCCATAGGCGCTCTGGTGCACCACCGCACCATCCCGCGTCGCCGCCACCACCAGCCCGGGCGTATCCGCCCCGGTCCAGCCATCGAACAGGGCATCGATATGCTGCGCGTGCGTGGCCATCCGCCGCTCTCCTAAACTTCGGCGCGCAGCCTAGGGTGAATGCCGGCAGCGCGAAACCCGCCGCCTATAGCGGGTAGCAGGCCACCGCCGACAGCGTGAACGAGGACGGGAACACGGAATGCGACACCACCGGGAACGGCATCGTCGCCACCACCCGGTGCCCGCAATCCTCGTTCGTATACGTGAAGGTCACCGGCGCCATCGCCACCCCTTGCAACTGCGTCTGGGCATAGGCATTGACCGCCTCCGGCGTGCCGCACGTCGTCGGCGTGACCACCGAGCACCGCGCCGCCTGGACCGTGGCGTATTGCAGGGTGGATTTCGCCCGCATCGCCAGCCCGAACTCGATGCACGCGAACAGCAGCGTCACCAGCGGCAATCCGACAAAGGCGAATTCGATCGACGTGGTGCCCGTCCGATCCCGGCCAAATCGCGTGCGCATGACTATTCCAGCCTCGCAATACCGTGGGCGGACATCGTCACCGACCCGCCGCGCCCGGGCAGCGGCAGCACGAACGGATACACCGCCGTCGCCGACACCTTGACGTATTTCCCCTTGGTGCTGCCGTCGGCGCAATTGCCGCCGCACGCCTCCACCACGATGCCGGTGGTCGCATTCGGACAGCCGCAGACCTGCGCCGGCGCCGGTGTCGCGGTGATCGCCGGATAGTTCGACGCCGAGGTGATCACCGTGGTGATCTTCGCCGCGTCAAACCCGTGATACGCGGCCCAGGCCGAGCCGGCACGCACCGCGTTGTGCACCTGCAACTTGTGCCAGGCGGTGTTGCCGTAGTCATAGACGCCCATCATCATCAGCAACAGCGCCCCCGCCGCGATGGCGAACTCGGTCGCCGCCACGCCGCCTCGGCCGAGCATGGCCGCGCGCAGTGCCATCACTCCACCAGCCGCGACAGCTTCGCCCCGCCCGAGCCCGGCGGATCGGCGACACCCACCCCGGCGCAGTCATGCTTGAGCTCCCCGCTGCCGGAGATTGAGATCGTCTTGGCCACCAGCTGGGTGCACGGCGAACTGCCCGAGCCGTTCCAGGTGAGCGCGGCATTGGGCATGTAGTAGGCCCCGGTGATGTTCCACACCGACCCGCCGCTCACGCTGAAACCGGTCGTCGCGCGCTTGTCGATCCACAGCGCGATGCCCGCGGTCGGCCCGGTCGGTTGCGCCTTGATGTTGAATCTCGGGCTGCCGCTCACCGAAAAACTGCCGATGCCGGAGCCGGTGCTGGTGCTCAGGATGATGGTGACGCCGCCGGTGCCGTTGATCGTGGCCGTGCCGGACACGCTGAAATTGCCGCGGTCGACGATATAGACGCCGGGATTGAACGTCACCGTGGTGCTGCTGCCGATCGACAGGCCGTTGCAGAACACATACGGCGTCGACCCCGACGCGCTGAAGGTCTGCGGACTGTTGACCGACAGGGCGGTATGGTTGCAGCCGGAGAAGGCCGGGATCGCGCGCGCCGTATAGGGATCGGGCGTCGGCGGCGAGTAGTAGGTCTGCATCGCGTGCGTCGGTGTCACCGCGGCGCCGCCGGTCGCGC
>JANXSA010000320.1 GCA_025352915.1 Rhodospirillales bacterium
AATTTCATTACGTTTCAAGAAAATTACGGCAAACGAAGTATTATCGCTCCAGGCACATGGCCACACCCATGCCCCCGCCAATGCACAACGTCGCCAGCCCCTTCTTCGAATCCCGCTTCTGCATCTCATGCAACAGCGTGATCAGCACCCGCGCCCCGGACGCCCCGATCGGATGCCCGATCGCAATCGCCCCGCCATTCACGTTCACCTTCGACGTATCCCAGCCCATATCCTTGTTCACCGCACAGGCCTGAGCCGCAAAAGCCTCGTTCGCCTCAATCAGGTCAAGGTCCCCAACGTTCCACCCCGCCCGTTGCAAAGCCTTCCGGCTCGACGGAATCGGCCCCGTCCCCATCACCGAGGGATCAACCCCCGCCGTGGCAAAACTGGCAATCCGCGCCAACGGGGTAAGCCCCCGCTTCGCCGCCTCGGCCCCGGACATCACCACCAACGCCGAAGCCCCGTCATTGATCCCACTGGCATTCCCCGCCGTCACCGTCCCATCCTTGGTAAACGCCGGCCGAAGCTTGGTCATGCTCTCCATGCTGGAATCATGGCGGATATACTCGTCATCCGAAACCACGGTATCCCCCCGCCGCCCCTTCACCGTCACCGCCGCGATCTCATCCCGGAACCGCCCGGCCTTCTGTGCGGCGGATGCCTTCTGCTGACTCGCCAGCGCAAACTCGTCCTGTTCCTCCCGGGTAATCTGATACGCCCGGGCCACATTCTCCGCCGTATTGCCCATGTGGTAGCCAAAGAAAGCGTCCCACAACCCGTCCTTGATCATCGTATCCACCAGCTGCATGTCGCCCATCTTCGCCCCCGCCCGAAGATACGCCCCATGCTGCGACTGGCTCATGCTCTCCTGCCCACCGGCCACGACGATGCTGCTCTCGCCGGTCCGGATCTGCTGCGCCGCCAACGCCACCGCCCGAAGCCCCGACCCACAAACCTGGTTGATCCCAAACGCCGTCGCCTCATCCGGAACCCCCGCCGCCCGCGCCGCCTGCCGCGCCGGATTCTGCCCCTGGTTGGTGGTCAACACCTGCCCCAGGATCACCTCGTCAACATCCCCGCCCGTCAACCCGGCCCGAGCCAAAACCGCCTGAATCGCCGATGTCCCCAGCACATGCGCCGGAACCGCCCCGAAAGCCCCATTGAAGCTGCCAACCGGCGTACGCGCCGCGGCGACGATGACGATGTCATCCATGCGTGTGTCCTCCTGCGGCGGGAATACCCCGCGCCTTGGCAAACTATATCGCACCGCACAACGTACTCAAAGCGTGGCGATCCACTCCGATAACGGCCGCCACAACACCCGTTCCGCCCGCCCCCCGGCCACCATCCCGACATGCCCGGCCGCCGGCGCATGCAAAATCGCCCCGGGAATCAAATCCACCAACGGCCGCGCACTCTCGGGCGGCACAATCCGGTCCCGCCCCGGCACCGCCACAAACGCCGGAACCCTCAACCGCCCAGGCTCCACCACCGCCCCGGCCACCCGCCACATCCCCCGGAACGGCGTATTGGCGCCGTACCACCCGCCGATACACTCCCGCGCCACCGCCGCCGCCAACGGCACCCCGTCATTCAGCCAATCCTCCACCGCCACAAACTGCCGGGCCCGGTCACTGTCCTGGTCCACCTTGCCAAATCCCGCATACTTCCCCGCAATCCCCCAGGGATCGAGCATGGCAAACAATGTCTGGATAGCGTCGATCGGCAATCGCCCGGTCAGCGCCATCAGCGGCTCCAGCAACGGCAACAACCCCGCCATGCCCCTCGCCGCCTCGGCCTCCACCGCATGAAAATCCCACGGCGTCGCCAACAAAGCCAACCCCCGCACCAGCTCGGGCCGACGCTGGGCCACCCCCAGGCACAACAGCCCGCCCATGCAATACCCCGCCAGGACCACTGGCTCACCCACCGCCAAAAGCGCCCGTTCCAACCGCCCGGCGATGTAGTCCGTCAGGGTGAACCCCCGCTCCGCCTCCCCCGGCCACCCCCAATCCAGCAACAACACCCGATGCCGCCTCGCCAGAAAGCGCACCATCGACTGCCCTTCGGCCAGGTCCAGCACATAGGCCCGGTTGACCAGGCTCGGCACAAACAACACCGGCAAACCCAACCCGCCATAGTCAAGCACCCTGCTCTCCCCCTCTGCCCAAACCACCGGCGGCTCCTCCAACACCCGATGCCACGGATGCCGCCGATACGCGGCAATCCCGCCGATCAGCTCAGCCGGAAGGTTTGGATCGGACGGCCCCGGCGGCAACTTCGCCAGCAATGCGTTCCAAATCGGCAATCCGCCGCTCCAAGGCATCGATGCGGGCGAGAAGGGCGTCACGCTCCTCAAACTGGCCAGCGCCAGATGCAGCAACAACGGGCGCGGGCCACGGCGGATCATGCGGGACCAGCCGGGCGGCATTGGCCCAAAGTGCGGCCACCGCCTGCCACGTCTCCAGCGCCTCGCGATCCCCCGCCAGCCCGGCGAGTTCGGTTTGGACCAGCGTCATCCAGTCGCGCAAAAGTGCTGCGGGGTCGGGCGGTGCGCCTGGCTCGGTGGTCATCCGTCATGGGTACTCCACCACGAAGCCTAGAGCATCATCGGCTCCGGCGGAATCGCTACAGTGGAAGGTTTCGCTCCCGCCAAACCCCGTGCTATCTTGCGCTGCACCATTCCCGTAGAGGGCCGGATGTCGCAAGCAGCGCCGTTGGACGACAAAGCCCACCCTGACTCCAAACCGGCCGATGCGCCGCCGGTGGTGGTGAAGAAATACGCCAACCGGCGATTGTACAATACGGAAAGCTCCAGTTACATCACCCTGGATTCGCTGGCCGAAATGGTCCGCCTCGGCCGTGACTTCGTGGTCTATGACGCCAAGAGCGGCGAGGACATCACCCGCTCCGTCCTGACCCAGATCATCGTCGAGGAGGAAAGCAAGGGCCGGGCGATGCTGCCCACCGGGTTCCTCCGCCAGTTGATCGGCTTCTATGGCAATTCCATGCAATCGGTGGTGCCGAAATACCTTGAACAGGCGATGGGCGCCTTCGCCGTCCAACAGGACCAGATGCGCCGGACGGTGCAACAGACCATGGGCACCTTCGTCCCGCCCGGGCTGGAAGAGATCGGCCGGCAAAACATGGCGATGATGGAACGCGCGATGAGCCTGTTCTCGCCGTTCCTGCCACAGGACGCCGAGGCCGCTCGTCCCCCCGCTTCGCCAATGGAGGAAGAAGTCGCGGCGCTCAAGCGCGAGGTGGAACTGCTCCGCCAGCAACTCGCCGAGGCCCGCACCGGCGGACGCAAGACGTGACCTGGCCACAGGCCGAAGGCGTGTTCGCGCCGGGCGATTTTCCGGTGGCCAAGGGGGGCGTGATCCGCAACTGCCGGGTGCCGTGGAAGACGCATGGCACGCTGAACGCGGCGAAGGACAACGTCATCCTCTATCCGTGTTCCTACGGCGCCAGCCATCCGGACATGGAATTTCTCATCGGCCCGGACGGAATCCTGGACCCCGCCCGCTGGTTCATCGTCATTCCCAACATGTTCAGCAATGGCATGGCGTCAAGCGCCGCCGACACGCCAGAATGGCCGGTGCTGGTGACCTATGCCGACCTGATCGAGGTGCAGCGGCGGCTGTTGGCGGAGGTGTTCGGCATCGAGCGCCTGGCCGCCGTCTATGGGTTCTCGATGGGGGCGCAACAGGCCTATCACTGGGCGGCGCTTCATCCCGAGCGCGTCGACCGGGCCTTCGTGCTGTGCGGCACGGCGCGCACGAGTGTGCACAACAAGGTGTTTCACAGCGGGCTGTTGCGCACGCTGGAATCGGCGGTGGAGCACGTCGGCGACGGCAAATTCAGCGCCGAGCCGGTGCTGGCGAAGAAGGCTTTTGCCCATATCTATGCCGGCTGGGCGCTGAGCCAGGATTTCTACCGGGCCGGGCTGCACATGAGTGTGCTCGGGGCACCGGACCTGGACACCTATCTGCGCACCGACTGGACCGAGCGCATGGGCGGCCGTCCGGCGGCGAATTTATATGCCCAGCTGATGACCTGGTATCACGGCGACATCGCCGATGGCGGCGACTTGCCGACGGCGCTGGGCGCCATCCGCGCGAAGATGGTGCTGATGCCGAGCGAGACCGACCTGTATTTTCGCGTCGCCGACAACGCAGCGGAGTTGCCCTATCTCCGCCACGGCATCCTGAAGCCGATCCCGAGCATCTGGGGCCATCGGGCGGGCAATCCCAATGCGGCAGTCATTCCGGCCGAGTTCGAATTCGTGAAGGCGGCGGTGCGCGAGGCTTTGGACAGCTAGCGGCAATGGATGAAGTTTTTTTGCTTCTTTTTGTTCACAAAAAGAAGACTTTTCCTTGCCTGACTCGCTCCCTGCCGCCTTGCATTCCCCCCCACGGCAAAACCCGCTAGACGCGAGGGTGACAGCGGGGAGCGGACCATGGAACTCGGCGTAATCGGGCTTGGCCGGATGGGCGGCAATATTGTGCGGCGGCTGCATCGGGCCGGGCATCATTGCGTGGTGTATGACGCCAATCCCAAGGCGGTGGCGGATTTGGTGGCGATTGGGGCCACGCCGGCAACGTCGCTGGCGGACCTGGCGGGCAAGCTGAAGCAATCGACCAGGGCGGCGTGGGTGATGCTGCCGGCGGGGAAGATCACCGAGGAGGCGGTTGCCGAGCTGGGCGGGTATTTTGGTGCCGGCGATATCCTGATCGATGGCGGCAATTCGAATTTCAAGGACGATGTGCGGCGGGCGGCGGAGCTTGGGGCGAAGGGGGTGCGGTATCTGGATGTCGGGACTTCGGGCGGGGTGTGGGGGTTGGAGCGCGGCTATTGCCTGATGATCGGGGGCGACAAGGCGGCGTTCGAGTATCTCGATCCGATCTTTGCCGCACTGGCGCCGGGGATTGGCGATATTCCGCGCACCGAGGATCGCGGGGCGGGGCATGATCCGCGGGCGGAGCAGGGTTATCTGCATTGTGGTCCCAGCGGCGCCGGGCACTTCGTCAAGATGATCCATAACGGCATCGAGTACGGGATGATGCAGGCGATGGCCGAGGGGTTTGATATCCTGCAGGGCCGGGCCTCGGCCAAGCTGCAGGCGGACCAGCGCTATGACTTCAACATGGCCGATGTCGCCGAGGTGTGGCGGCGCGGCAGCGTGGTGGTGTCGTGGTTGCTGGACCTGTCCGCCCAGGCGTTGACGCGGGACGGGACGCTGGAGACCTTCAGCGGGCATGTGGAGGATTCCGGCGAGGGGCGCTGGACGATCGACACCGCCATCGAGCAGGCCACCCCCGCCGAGGTGCTGGCGGCTTCGTTGTTTGTGCGGTTTCGTTCGCGCCAGGACCATACGTTTGCCGAGAAGATGCTCTCCGCCATGCGGCTGGGCTTTGGCGGGCATGTGGAGGCGCCGAAGAAGGGTTGATGCTGATGGATCGGGTCTGGGGCGACGCCCCAGCGGGTCGAGGGCAGAGCCCTCGCCTTGCCTTATGACCGAACTCGCCCGCCGCGCCGCCGCCGAGGCTGCGGCCTTGCTGGCCGAGGATGGCATGCGCCTCGGCCTGGGCACCGGGCGGACGATGGAATTGGTGCTGCGCGCCCTGGCCGGGCGGATGCGCGGGGGGTTGCGCTTCACAGGGGTGGCGACTTCGGAGGCGACGGCGGCACGGGCGCGGGCGTTGGGGATTGCGCTGGTGGCGGCGGAGAGGCCGTGCGACCTGGCGATTGACGGGGCGGACGAGATCGAGCGGGGGTCGCTACGGCTGATCAAGGGCGGCGGCGGGGCGTTGCTGCGGGAAAAGATCGTGGCGGAAGCCGCACGGCGTTTCGTGGTGGTGGCCGAGGCGGGCAAGCTGGTGGATCGGCTGGGGGAATTTGCGTTGCCGGTGGAGGTGGTGCCGTTCGGCTGTGCTGTGACGGCGGCGCGGATTGCGGCGCTGGGGGGCGCGCCAGTGCTGCGGCGGTGCGAGGGCGGGCCGGTGCGGACGGATAACGGCAATCTCATCCTGGACTGTCCGGGCTTTGCGCCGATCGGTGATCCGTTCACGCTGGAGCGGCGGCTGCGGGCGGTGGCGGGGGTGGTGGCGAGCGGGCTGTTCCTGTTGCCGGTGGAGCGGGCGATCATCGGGCATGGCGATGGGCGGGTGGAGGAATTGCTGCCGTGATTCTGGTGGTGATGGGGGTTTCCGGCAGCGGCAAGACCACGGTGGCACGCGGTTTGGCCGAGCGGCTGGGCTGGCGGTTCCAGGAGGGTGACGCGCTGCATCCGCCGGCGAACGTGGCGAAGATGTCGGCGGGGACGCCGCTGACCGACGGGGATCGCTGGCCGTGGCTGGCGGCGATCGCGGCGGTGATCGATGGCTGGCGGGACGCGGGGGTGAGCGGGGTTGTCACCTGTTCGGCGCTGAAGCGGGCCTATCGCGCGGTGCTGATGGGGGGGCGGCCCGATGTGCGGCTGGTCTATCTGGCGGGCGACAAGGCGTTGATTTCCCAGCGGATGGCGGCGCGCAAGGGGCATTTCATGCCGGCGGCGCTGCTGGACAGTCAGTTCGCGGCGCTGGAGGTGCCGGGTGCGGAGGAGCGGCCGATCGTGGTGGATATCGGGCCGGCGGCGGGGGCGATCGTAGATGCGCTGGTCGAGCGGGTTGGCTCTATCGGGCAATAGCCATATTTTATTGTTACGATATCGGATAATATGCCATGCTCCGCACACGCGATGGGGAGGGTGACATGGCGACGTTCCAACTCGGTATCACGATGGCCGGCGCGATCTCGGCGGGGGCCTATAGCGGCGGCGTGTTCGACATGCTGTTCGAGGTGCTGGAGGCCTGGCAACAGGCGAAGGACGCCGGCGAGGATGTGCCGAGGCACGAGGTGGTGGTGCCGGTGATTTCCGGTGCCTCGGCGGGCAGCATCACCGGGGCGATCGGACTGGTGGCGTTGGCCGACAAGGAGGCGGGGTATCCGGAGTCGCGCGTCTATGACGGGGTCGGCACGGTGACGACGCGCCTGCCGCGGCTGTATGCCACCTGGGTGACCGGGCCGCGCTTCGTGGCGCAGGGCAACGGGGATGCGCTGCTGGGCCAGGCCGACCTCAAGGATGGGGTCTATTCCGTGCTCGACACGACGATCCTGGACCGGATCGCCGAGCGCGCGCTGGCGGGGTTTGCCACGCGGGGGCCGCGAAAATACCTGACCGAGGGGGTGCACCTGTTCGTCACCGTCTCCAACCTGCAGGGCGTGCCGTATACGATCCCCTTCGCCGGCGGCGACGAAACGTCGGCATATGTCATGACCAGCCATGCCGACCGGGTGCATTTCTCCGTCCGCGGCGTGGGCAGCACGCAGCTTGCCAGCGCCTGGGCCGATCCCGACCCAGCGCTGCCGCTGGATGTGGCGAGCCTGGTGGGCGATCCGGCACCGCATGCCGGCCCGGAATGGCGCGGCTTCATCGATGCAACGCTGGGCAGCAGCGCCTTTCCGGTGGGGCTGCGGGCGCGTCCGCTGCCGGAGGTGCCGATGGCGCAGCTGGCGGCACGGCAGTGGCCGATCACCGGCACCCCGGACGGGCCGGGCCGGTTTCACCTGCCGCCGGCGGATGGCTGGACCGGGACGGGGACGATTTCGCGCCGGGCGGTGGATGGCGGGGTGATCGACAACGAGCCGTTCGAGCTGGCGCGCTGGACCGTGATGAAGACAGCGGCGACGCGCAACGAACGCAGCGCCGCGCTGGCCGACCGGGCGGTGCTGATGATCGACCCATTCCCGTCCGCTCGCCCGCCGGCCCCGGCGCTGCCGGATGGCACGCTGATGAGTGTGCTGCGCCACCTGCTGCCGATGCTGATCGACCAGGCGCGGTTCAAGCTGGATGCGGTGGTGGACGCGCTGAACCCCGAGGTGAACAGCCGCTTCCTGATCTCGCCGCGGCGCTACACGATACGGCCGGATGGCACATGGAAGTCCGAGCCCCATGCCATCGCCTGTGGCCTGACCGGCGGTTTCGGCGGGTTCCTGAGCGAGGCGATGCGGGCGCACGACTATCAGCTAGGCCGGTACAACGCCTATCGCTTCCTGAAGCTGTATTTCTGCTTTCCGATCGGCAACAAGATACTGGGGCCCGGCTATGCCGGAGTGAAGGCGCCGCAGCGTTTTCGGGGCAGTGACGGTCCGGAGGGCGTGCCCGAAGACGAGAGGGCGCGGTATCAGATGATCCCGGTGATGGACACGGTGGAGGAGCCGGAGCCGCCCAAATGGCCGCGCGTCGGGCAGCGCGAGGTGGACGACGTCGTGCGCGCGGCCGGGACGCGGGCGATGGCGTTGCTGGACAAAATCGCGGGCGGCATGGCGGGCTGGACGGCGCGGCGGTTGGGGCTACGCGACGCGGTGGAGTCGTTCGT
Organism: Rhodospirillales bacterium; assembly: GCA_025352915.1. GTDB lineage: Bacteria > Pseudomonadota > Alphaproteobacteria > Acetobacterales > Acetobacteraceae > CAMDGX01. The sequence continues at coordinate 8,424 of JANXSA010000320.1, forward strand.
GCGCTGGACCCTGATGAAGGACCTTTATCTGCGCAATCAGTTTGCCGGGCTGCCGGCGGCGATCGAGGCCGCACTCGCGGATATCGAGAAAGGTGATGACGGGCGCAAGGTGCTGTCGGCGCTGGCCGATCCCGGCTATGCCGCGCGCACGGCAGAGGGGATCGAGACGACGACCGGGGTCGAGCTGGCCGAGGTCGATCGCTGGATCACCACGCTGGCGCCGCTGCTGGAACAGGGCACGGCGCTGGGCAACTGGAAGATGGCCGCGCGGCCTCGGCCGGGGCTGGTGCAGCGGATGATCCTCGGCGAAGGCCGCATCGGTTAGCCAAGCGTCACGCAACAGAGGTGGAAGTCGCGGCACGGCCGGTCCAGATTGGGGCTGAACCCCGGAGTGCCGCATGCCCAACCCCGAGAAACTCGCCGCCCTGCGCGCGCGCTACCCGAATGACCGGCGCGACGAGATCCGCGACCCCGAACTGAAGCGGGCGGCCGATGCGGCGTTCAATACCCAGGGGCGGCGGCCGCTGCCCTATGCCGGCGTCTCGACGCTGCTGGATGCGCCGTACCGGCCCGATGCGCCGGAATTGCCGGATTTCGGCGGGCTGGATGTGGCGCTGATCGGGGTGCCGATGGACCTGGCGGTGACCAACCGGGCCGGCGCCCGGTTGGGGCCGCGCGCCGTGCGGGCGGTCGAACGGATCGGGCCGTATCACCATGCGCTGCGGGTGACGCCGAAGGCCGAGCTGAATTTTGCCGATGTTGGCGATGTGCCGTTTCGCAGCCGCTATTCGCTGCCGGACTCGATCGCCGATATCGAGGCGTTCTACACAAGCGTGCAGGCCGCCGGGGTCAAGCCGCTGTCGATCGGTGGCGACCATTCGATCAGCTATCCCATTCTCCGGGCGCTGGGGCGGGATCGGCCCGTTGGCATGGTGCATATCGACGCGCATTGCGACACCTCCGGCCCGGCCGAGGGCAGCCGGTTTCACCATGGCGGGCCGTTCCGCCAGGCGGTGCTGGACGGCGTGCTCGATCCCGAGCGCTGCATCCAGATCGGCATTCGCGGGTCGGCCGAGTTGCTCTACGAATTCAGCTACGAGTCCGGCATGACGGTGATCCACGCCGAGGAAGTGGACACCATGGGCATCCCGGCGGTGATCGCGCGCGCCCGGGCCGTGATCGGCGATGGCCCGTTCTACATCACCTTCGATGTCGACGGGCTGGACCCCGCCTACACGCCCGGCACCGGCACGCCGGAGGTCGGCGGACTGACCCCGCGCGAGGCTCAGGCGATCCTGCGCGGGTTGCGCGGGCTGGATGTGATCGGCGGCGATGTGGTCGAGGTGGCGCCGCAGTATGACGCCAATACGACAACCGCGCAGATCGGTGCGATGATGGCGTTCGAGATTCTCTCGTTGATGGCCCTTGTCGGGAAATAGCCATGGACGCGCCTGTCAGCCTGCCCAGCGAAACGGTGCATTTGAGCTTCGACCCCGGCCCCTATCGGATGGCAATGGGGCTGGTGGGGACCGATCCCGGCGAGTTGATCGAGCTGGACGAGCATTACGCGGTCGAGATGGCAGAGCGCCGCCGGCTGCTGGCGGTGCGCCACGGCGACGTCTTCGCCGCAATGCCCGGCAGCGCGGCGGCGCGGCGCGAGGTGCTGGATATCCTGGCCGAGCTGCTGCCGCGGCGCTTCCCGGCCTGGTTCGGCCGCGACCGGGCGGTGCTGCACAACCGGCTGACCGGTGAGAGCTGGGACCTCGACCGCCCGCCGCATGACCCGCTGGAAGTGGCGGGAAGGCTGGTGCAGGAAGATTTGTGCCTGTTGCGGCTCACCCCCGAAGGACCGGTGCTGGATGCCGCCGTGCTGTGCTTTCCCAGCCGCTGGAGCCTGGCGGAGAAGCTGGGGCAGCCATTGGCGACGATCCACACCCGCGTGCCGTTCTACGCCGACCGGCTGGCCAAGCCGGTCGACCGGCTGATGCCGAATTTGCGCGACGGCAAGATGGTGGTGCGGCTAAATTGGGGCATGACCGACGACCCCGCGCTGTATGCCGAATCACGCAAATTCCGGCGCGACCACAACCCCGACGTCACTGCGCAGAATGCCGGCGAGAAGATCTGGCTGCGGGTGGAACGTCAAACATTGCGCCTGTTGCCGGAAAGCGGCGCGGTGCTGTTCGGCATCCGCACGCATCTCTACACGGTGGGCCGGCTGGCCGCCGATCGCCAGGTGGCCGCCGATCTCGCCAGCGCCGTGCGCGCCCTGCCGCCCGAGATGGCTTTGTACAAAAGCATCCCGCCGTTTCGCGCGGCACTGCTCGACTACCTCGACGCAAGATCGACCTGAGCGAGGCCGCCCCATGCAGATCACCGACGCGCAAATCCATATCTGGTCCAGCGGCACCCCCAGCCGGGACCACCGCCCGGTCCCCGTCGTCAGCGCCGCGGAAATGCTCGGGGCCATGGACGCGGCAGGGGTCCACGCCGCCATCATCCACCCGCCGGGCTGGGACCCCAACGCCGACGCCGTCGCCGACGCCGCCGTGCACGCCCATCCCGGCCGCTTCGCCATCCTCGGCAGCTTCGCGCCGGAAAAACCCGAAAGCCGCGACCTGATCCCCACCTGGCTCCACCGCCCCGGCATGCTCGGCCTGCGCTGGGCGCCACTGCACCCGCATGCCAGGGCATTGTTCGAATCCGGCGCGATGGACTGGATCTGGCCCGAGGCCGAGCGCCACGGCGTGCCCGTCGCCCTCCTGGCCGGCCCGGTGCTGCCCAAATTCCGCGAGATCGCCGAGCGCCATCCCGGCCTGCGTCTGATCATCGACCATTGCGGCCTGGTCCGCCTGCAACAGGAAGCGGCCGCCTTTGTCCACCTGGAGGACCTGCTGGCGCTGGCCAAACTCCCCAACGTCGCCATCAAAGCCACCGGCGCGCCGGGCTATTCGACCCAGCCCTACCCGTATCGCAACCTGCACGACGTGCTGCACCGCATCTTCGACGCCTACGGCCCGCAGCGCTTCTTCTGGGGCACCGACATCACTCGCATGCCTTGCACCTGGCGCCAGTGCATCACCCTGTTCACCGAAGAACTGCCCTGGCTCACCAGCCCCGATCTGGAACTGGTGATGGGCCAAGGCATCCGTCGTTGGTTAGGTTGGCCAAACGGATAAAAGTTTTTTGTTTCTTTTTTTCAAAAAAGAAAG
>JANXSA010000321.1 GCA_025352915.1 Rhodospirillales bacterium
GTCAGCCCGTGCAGTCGCCCGGTTGCGATGACGGTTGCGGCGGCGGCGTAGACCTTGGCTCCCCATTCTGCGCGGAACCCGCCGGTCACCTTGCGGAAGTTCACCGAAGGCCGCAGCGCCCGCTCGCAAGCGTTGTTGGTGGTGGGCACGTCGCGGCGGATGACGAAGCGGAACAGATCGTCGCGGTCGCGGCGTATCGCCTTGAACAGGCGGCGTCGTTCGGGTCGATGATGCTCTTCAATGCGGGGTTCGCCCTACGGTCGAGTTGCGCCAATGTCAGCCTGGTTTTTCGATCGCATCTTCGGCAGCCACCGCCACCAACCTCGAGTCGTCGGGCTTGGCCAGCTTCCTCGCCTCGAACGTCGCCCTGATCGCCACCACCTCCTGGGCCGGGGCCTCGGCGGCAAACATCTGGATAGGCCGCTCGGGTATGATCTCGGCTGCGACGAAGCCGGCTGGGATGGTGGTGCCCGAGAACCATGAAGCGTTGACGTGCCAGCCGGCATCGACGACGCTGGGAATGATCGCCCCATTGACCATGGTCGGCGGGGCGGCGGCGGGGCCGATGACGTCCAGCGCCACGCCCCGCGGCGAGTCCGGCTGCCCGTCGGGGCCACGCGCCCAGCCGGCCGTGTCGCACGCGGCCAGGAACACCGCCTCGGTGTTGAAGCGATGGAACGTGCGAACCCACATGGCGGCTCCTATGGCGCGATCAGGGATTGCAGGTGGGCGTTGGCCAGGCGGCGCGGGAAGTAGCGGAAGGCCAGGGTAGCCCGGCATGTGCCCACTATTCTGCGCAGCGGCGCGGACGCGAGCCGCAGCGTCGCTTCGGGCGAGGGCGCGGCTTGGCATCGCTCATGAGCACCGGGCCTTGAACCAAGCAATCATTCTCCGAGTGATCTGACTTGGCTTGTCTTCGCCACAGAGCGAAGTGTCGTGCACGCGCAGAGGCAACAGGAGAAGCCGCGATGCCGGCCAGCACCATCCCGCAGACAGAAAATTGCGAATGGCGATTCTTCGGGACCATCAGCTACCACGCTGACCCCGAGCGCGCCTGGGACATCGCCCTGGCCTTCATCGCTGGCACCACCGGGTGCAGCCCCGGCGCCACCCGAGCCTTCCTGGATAGCCGCCACGGGCGTCACTTTGCGGACGAAGTCAGCAACCACCTTGCGGCAGGCCAGGGGCTGGCCAGTGCGATCAACGCCGCCACGGCAACCTGGATGGGCTGGTGGATCAGCGCCCGCACCGCCCACGAGACCGGCATCCCCCGCGGGCTTTCCTACCTGACCGGCTACGTCGTGCACGCCGAGATCGAGGCCGACACCGCCGAATGATGCACCCCCTTGGCCACCGCCCCGACCAGGGTCTTCCTGGCGGGGTTCGGGGTGGTAGCAGGCGCCCGATGATCGGGAGCCTCCACCCGGAGCACGCAGATGAGCCTCTCCCCCGCCGCCACCATCGTCCTGACCCGCGCCGCCGAGCGCCCGGACCGCCGCATCGAATTCCACCGCAAGTTGCCGACCGCCGCGCGCCACAAGATGATCGACGCCATGCTGCGCGACGGCCTGATCACCGAGACCCAGGGCGACTACCGCCTCGGCGGCGGGGCTCTGCTGATCGAGAACAGCGCAACCGGCCTGATGCTGACCACGCTGGCGCTCACCGGCGCCAGCTTGCGCGCGCTGAGCCTCGACCCGCCTGGTGCCGACCAGACGCCCCACATGGGCGCCACCGTCGCGCCCACGGTGGCCTCTGACGCGACGGTGGCACAGGAAGCCATGGCCGTCGCCGACGCCCCGGAGGCCGGCCACGGCGCGCCTGCATCGCGCAACACCCTGCGCCACGCCGCCGTCGCCGTGCTCGCCGCTTGGGATGACCAGGACGACCGGGATACCGACATCATCGCCGCCTTGAAGGCCCCGATTGCCACCTTGCGCGACCTGCTGGCCAAGAAGACGCAGCGTCCGGACGGCACCCCGCGCAAGCCGCGCGAGGGCACCAAGCAGCAAGTAATCATCGCCATCCTGCGCCGCGACGAGGGCGCCACCATCGCCCAGATCGTCGCCGCCACCGCCTGGCCACGGCACACGGTCCGCGGCTTCCTCGCCAACCTCAAGCGCAAGGACATCTCGGTCGAGGTGCTGGAGCGCGTCCGCCAGATCGGACCCAGCCGTATGGGCGCCAAGGGCTCGTACAGCATCTACCGCATCGCCGGCGCAGCGTGAGCCCGATGTCGGCATCGCGCACCTCGCCACGCTACGCCGTCGCCCTCTACCGGGTGTCCACCGCCGAGCAGTGTACGCGCCGGAGACAAACTCCCTCACTGAAGCAGCCGTGGTATCCGATTTGGCCGGAGTAAATTTCCATCGGCGTCAGGCTCTTTGCGTTGATCGCAGAGGGCTGGGGGATGAAGCTGGTGGAATTGTATGGTCTGG
>JANXSA010000335.1 GCA_025352915.1 Rhodospirillales bacterium
TCGCACGGGGGTTGCCTCGGCACTTCCACGACCCTTGGTACAGAAGAGACCTGCGCCGAGAGGTGACAAGGCTCCTCAATCAACGTGAGGTCCCAGCCCCACGCGGCGGACGGTGGACGACGAAGCAGGTACAGCGAGCTCTCGATAGGCGCGCCGACCGAAGGAAAAGCAACATTTCCTGTAGAGAACTAGCCTAGCCGCCTGGAGGCCGCGGCGATCGATCCGGCTGGATTCGGCCGGCTGTGGGTTACCACGCCGATTGGCATGACCGGCGTGACCGCAATCCGCTGACCGGCGCCGAGTTCCCGGTGCCAGCCCTGGCCAACCCGCGTGTCACCCGATTCACCCAGCCGTTGCTGGGCGCGGCCGAAATCCGCACCCAGCACCGCGCACTCTTGGCCGCCCTGGGCGGCGCCGGCGAGGCGCTGTGGATACCGGAGATGAGCCTCTCCCTCGCCGAGCTCAACACCCGGTCAATCTGGGGCGCCGTCGCGGCGCCTGGGGAAGAGGCGCTTGCCACCCGCGACAGCCCGGTCGGCACATCACGCAGCTTCAGGATCGCTGAGAGGGTGTAGGGGGGCGTTCCTGGCGGCGTGGGACGCCGCTGGTTGGCCGCGGGAGCCGGATGGCAAGCCGATACCGCCGGAAGGGGCCGTGCTGCTGGAGATCGGGCCGATCGTCGCGCCACCGAGCCTCGGCGCCGATGGAACGCCCGTTCCTGGGGACGTTCTCGATCCCCGCTATCACGTCAACGCGGCGTGGCCTGACATCGAGCCGTCTGCGGCGTTCCGCCAAGCCGAGATGACGCCGCGGACGCCGAACCGCCGCTTTGCTATCCCGACACCGCCCCCACCAGTCGAACCTCCGGTGCCATCGGTGATCCCGACGTGGAATGGCAAGGCGGCCCTTGGAGTGCAGGACGGCGGACACTGTCGAAGCGGCGCTCCAAGCCAGTGGCGACCGAGTTCGTGACGCATGGGAGGGTGCATCCGAATGGGAGCGGACCAGTGAATTTCTGACGGTGATGGCGGCGGCACTTGGGTTGGAGGCCGGCCAAATCGACAAACTGTTCCGGGATGCAGATGCCATCCAAAGTTAATGGCGCCGTCGATCCACGCTGGCACGTCAGTGCGTCGTGGTTCGCTGGCCCCGCCATGCCCACGAGCTTCGCAGCGGCCGAGGTGATCCCGAAATGACCGGTGCGGATGTTCGCCGTGCGGGATCCAAGGCAGAAGGCGGCTGCGCCCAAAATAGCGTTCGAGGCACGGAAGCTGGCAAAGCTCGATGATCCCGGGCTGGTTCAGATTGCGAATATCGTTGCCATCGAGAAATTCGGCTGGTTCCCCACGCTGTGAATTCGAAATCGCCCAGCAGCATGGACAGCGCACATTCATCTGCTGCGACCGAATCCCTGGTGCCGGCATGGCTCATGGTGCCTTTCCCAACAGGCTCCCCTCCCTCAGCGTGCCGCCGCGGCGGCATTATCCGTCCGTCTCGTTGCACCGAGCCAGAGGAGCGCTGCAGCTGCAAGCCCAAGCCAGGGCAACAGAGCAGCGTTCAACGTCTGCCAGCCAAGCCGGTCCAGCAGCACGCCGGCGGTCAGCGAGCAGATCAAGCCAACACTGAAGATTGTGAGGTCATTGGCAGCCTGGGCGCGGGCCCGCTCGGCGTGCGAGTAGGTCTCGGTCAGCAACGTGGTTCCTCCGATGTAGAGGAAGTTCCAGCCGACGCCGAGCAGCACCAGCGCCGACAGGAACGACGCGAAGCCCGTCCCGGTCAGCACCATGCCGATATGGGTCGCCAGGATCGCCACTCCCGTAAGCATGATGCGCAGGACCCCGAAACGCACGATCAGGGTGCCGGTCACGAAGGACGGCAGGAACATGCCCAGCACATGCGCCTGGATGACGCGCGCGGCATCTCCCAGGCCATGTTGGTGGTGGATCATGGCGAGGGGCGTCGCGGTCATGGCGAGAATCATGACGCCATAGCCGGTTGCCGCACCGAACAGCGCGACCAGGTAGGCCGGCTGCGCAACAATGGTGCCGAGCGAACGCGATGGCAGGCTGTCCGCTCCAGCTGACGCAATTCCTTGCGGCACGGGCGCCTGCACTGCCAGCAGCAGCCCAGCGGCCAGCAGACTGACAAGCGACAGGAGCAGGAAGGAGCCGGTGTACTCGGGGGTCAGCAAATTGCCGCCGAGCCGCCCGAGTTCAGGACCGGCCAGGGCCGCGACAATGCCGCCCGCCAGGACGAACGAGATGGCGCGGGGTCTGAACGCGGTGTCCGACACCTCGGCGGCGGCGAAGCGGTAGAACTGCGCGAAACCCTGGTAGGCGCCGACGAGCAGCGTGCCGAGGCCCAGCATGGCGAGCGAGCCGGACCAAATCCCCGCCGCCCCCAACAGGCCACCAAGCACGCCCAGTAGTGCTCCCAGGATGAAGCCCGGCCGCCGCCCCCAGCGCGCCATGAGCATCGCCGCCGGCCATGTCGCCGCCGCAGTGCCGAGGAACATCGCCGCGATCGGGGATGTGGCGAGCCACGGGTCCGGGGCGATGCGCTGGCCGGCGAGTGCACCGACGGTCATCACCAGCACCGAAGCCGTCTGGAACAGGGCCTGGGCGGACGCGAGCAGCAGGACATTGCGTCCCTGGTGGGCCGTGGTCATGGCAGTATCCTTGTCGAATGCGGTCAATCCGGCTTGCGGGCGCAGAGTGCGATGAAGGCGGCCCCAATGGTCGTCTGCCGGCCGAGCCGGGCATCAAGTGGAGCGGTCAAACGCGCCATGGTGGCGCTCGGCGGATGAAACACCGCGCCGCGAACCTCCTCGACAATCAACCCCGCTGCCGATGCCGCCCGCCTCAGTTCGCCCGCTGAGTGGAATCGGGCTGCACGCCAGAGCGACGCACCGAACCAGCCGCGAATGCGCCGCCGAGCCGCCCAGAGGCTCCACCGCCCGAGTTCCCCAATCACCAGCCGCCCGCCAGGTCGCAGCACTCGCGCCATTTCCTGCCACGCCAGCGCTTCGTCCTGGACGAAGCAAAGCACCGTCACGGCGGTGACGGCGTCAAAGCGGTCGGAGGCAAGCGGCAGAGTTTCAATCCGGCTGTCGACGAGATCCAGCTCCACGCGCGCAACATTGGCGCGAGCACGAGCTGCGCGCAGCATCTTCGGGTCCGGATCGAGACCGACCACATGTGCACCGGCACGCACGAGCCGAACGGCAAGCGCACCATCGCCACAACCGATGTCGAGCACATCCAGGCCCGCGACATGGCCGATCATCGGTGCCAGCGCCGACTCTCGCCAGTCGCGATAGGTCTCCGGGCCGGTGGGGACTGTGTCGCTGCGGCGCGTTGTCAGAACACCAGCACCTTGTCAGCCTCGGCTGTGGCGACGGCGAGCGCGTCCATGGTGCTCCGTTGCGCCCCATCCATGATGTCCGCGTCGGTGAGGCCGCGCGCATCCATGCAGGTGCCGCACAGCAGCACCTGACCCTTGCCGGCGACAACGCGCTTCAGCATGCGTTCCAGACTATAGTAGCCCTCGGGCAGCTTTTGGCCAAGTCGCGCGGCGCCCACGGCATCAGCCATCAGGAATACGCTGACCTGCGCGTTGGAGTCACGCTTGAGCAGGGCGATCGCCAACCGAAGCGCGTTGTAGCAGCGCTCCGTGCCATAGGGTGGGTCGTTCAGTATGAACAGCGTGCTCATTGGGGGCGGTTCCTCTTTTGCGGCACCAAGCCGCAACCCAGCCGCGTGTCACTCGCCGAGAACGCGGCGCCGGTCCTCGAACTCCGCCTTGTCGATCTCGCCGCGGGCGAAGCGTTCCTTCAGGATGTCCAACGCGGTGCGTGCCGACGGGTATGACGGGTGATGCAACGACGGGCCGTGATGGAAGCCACCAAGCAACCGGACCATCAGCACGACGACCGCGACCGCCACGGCAAACGCGATGACCATGAAGAAGGGTCCAAGGAACATGCCGGGCCAGCCTCCGCCCCACATCATGCCAGGGCCGTAGACATAGCGCTCCTGTGCCGGTTGCGCGGCGGCAGCGACTGGCGCCATGGCGACGAGTGTGACGCCCAGGGCCAATGCGAGGCGTCTGCTTCGGCGCTTCATGATTATGCTCCCTATGGTTGGTCGGTCGGCGCCGGCCGGCTCTGTTCGGTGCCGTCGCGGTGCGTCGCCAGCGCCAGAGTACTCCAACGCTGCATGCCGCCGCGCAGGACCTGGACCTGCCGGAAGCCGGCGGCAGCGAGCACCGCAGCCGTGGTTGCCGAACGCCGGTCCGTGCGGCAAACGAGGGCGATAGGCCGATCCCGGTACTGCCCAAGCAGTTCCGGGTTGGCGACCAGCCTGTCGACCGGGATATTGATCGCGTCTCCGATATGACCGAGCGGCCCATCGAACTCGTCGGCACCGCGAACATCGACGACGATGGGGCACGGTGCCCCGCGGTCAGTCAGCGCTGCCGCGAGTCCTTCGGCTTCCAGCCAGACAGGCTCCGGCGTCGCCGCAGGAACTGCGCGGAGCCGGCGCAGCAGCCGCGACGAGAAGGCAAGGAACACCCCAAGCGGGCCGTCGGCGCGATTCGCTGTCATGGTCCGCCCTCACGGTTGCCGAGGGCATAGGCGCGGTCACCCTCACGCAGCGGCTGGGTCAGCATGCGATCCAGGCGCAGTTCGCCGGGGTCGCGGAACTGCGCGATGCCGATCGTCATTGCAGTGTGTCCCGCCATCGGAGCGGCGCGATAGGTGCCGAACAGCCGATCCCATGCAGCAAGGTTGAAGCCGAAATTGCTGTTGGTCTCAAGCGGCACGACGGAGTGGTGCACCCGATGCATGTCCGGCGTCACCAGCACGGCACGCAGGACGCGATCCAAGCATTCGGGCAGGCGTAGGTTCGCGTGGTTGAACATCGCGGTCGCGTTCAACAGCACCTCGAAGATCAGCACGGCGACGGCTGGCGCCCCCAGCGCCACGACCACCATGAATTTGAGGACCATGGAGAGCAGGATCTCCACCGGGTGGAAGCGCAGTCCGGTGGTGACATCGAAGTCGAGATCGGCATGGTGCACGCGATGCAGCCGCCACAGCGCCGGCACCGCGTGGAACAACACGTGCTGGAGATAGATCGCAAGGTCCAGCAGCACGATCGTGGCAACGACAGCGACGGGCATCGGCAGCGCGAGCCACGGCAGCAAACCGACCCCACGTGCCTCGGCCGCCAGCGCCACTCCCACCGCCGCGGTTGGAAAGACCAGACGCAGAACCAGCGTGTTCAGCACCACGAGGCCAAGGTTGCTTGGCCAGCGCCGCCTGCGCTCCGCGGTCCTGGCTCGGCGCGGGAGGATCGCTTCAAGGCCCGCCATCGCCACGAACACGCCACCGAAGCAGACCAGGCGAATGATGGGCTCATGAACCAACCAAGCCCCTGTCATGACAGGTCGCCTGGTTGACGTGTTTGGGCTAGTAATTTATCAATCAATCGCATGATTGAATATGAAACTGATGGCTTGCGAGAGTCAAGCAGCGGCTCCCCCAAGCGACGCCTCTTCGCGCAGCTTGCGGCGATGGCGCGCGCCCTGGGGCATGAGCATCGCCTGGATCTTCTGGAGCAGCTCGGTCAGGGCGAGCGGACGGTGGAGGCACTCGCCAGGCATTCCGGGCTGCCCTTCGCCAATACGTCGCAGCACCTCCAGCAACTGCGGCGCGGCGGGCTCGTTGCCACACGCCGCAGCGGCAAGCATATTCTCTATCGGCTGTCCGACGATGCAGTACCGGGGCTACTGGCCGCACTGCGTCGTGTCGCCGAGCGCAACCTCGCTGAAGTGCAACAGCTGATCGCCACCCATTTCACCAGCCGCGATAATCTTGAGCCGGTGTCGCGAGAGGAGTTGCTGATCCGGTTGCGCGACGATGGGGTAGTCCTGCTCGATATGCGCCCCGAGGGCGAGTACGCTGCGGGGCATTTGCCAGGTGCTCTAAATGTTACGCCCGACCAGTTGGATGCTGCAATCCAGACGCTGCCACGCGACCGCGAAATCGTCGCGTACTGCCGCGGCGCCTATTGCGTGCTGTCGTTCGAGGCAGTCGAAGCGCTGAGACGCAGTGGCTTTCGAGCACGGCGACTTGAGGAAGGATTCCCCGAATGGAAGGCTGCGGGCTTGGCTGTCGAAGTCGCTTGAAACTTCGCTCGGCGCACAGAGAGTGTTCGATCCCGGTTCCCTATCCTACGCCACCGCTCTGGGGGCGAACCGCTCTCCGCCAGTGAGACAGCCTGGAAAACCCCAGGTTTCCTACGGGTTTGCGCGGTGCACTCGGGGCTCCGCGAGCGCAACGAACGCCCGAATCTCTCTCCGAACGGCCAATTCTCTCCGCGACCTGGGGCTATGGGGGTTTCGGCCCCAGGTCCCAAGCCATTGAAAATGGCTGTTTTCTGACTTGAGATCACCGGCGAAGTTGTAATCCCTTCTGCCCCTTTTGCGAGAAGCACGGAATGTGGGATCCGCTATCGGTCATTGAACAACCGCGCTTGGAGTCAAGCTCGGGCCGCCTGTGGCGGCGTCATACCAAGACCTTCCAGCAGCTTGACCGCTCGATCTAGTCGTCCGTTCCCCACTTTCATCGGCTTACGCTGAGCAACCTCGGCCTTCCAATTCAAGCATTTTTCCTGTCGCCACAACCAGTCCACCGTAGCCGCTAGCTCTAGTACGGTGACGTTGGTGTCGGCGAACAGACGTGCCAACCGAGTGGCCTCCGAGCGACCGAGCCCGCCGAACGCTTTGTCATCGTTTGGCTTTTTCTGCAATTCGAACATGCTGTACCGCCCACCATCACTCTCGCGGTGATGGAAAGTCTCCTTAACGATGCTCAGCGCATCTGCGTCCGCGGTCGCGAGGTCCAGATCTCGTGAATAAGGGCCGTAATGGTGGTACTCATAGGAAAATCCACTATTCAGTCCGAGCTGATCCATTAGATACACGACTTTTTGCAATCGGACCCGGCCAATGAGCTTCCCGCCTGCTGCATCCACCACCGCCGCGACGATATCTTCCCGTTCCATTATCGTATTCCTCCCCTTTGCTCTCTCGCTCGGTCTCGGTCAGCAGGGTCAGAGAAGTAAAAACGAATGAAGGCCCGCTTCTCTGTGCCAAGTGCTCCAATCAAGCGTGACAGTTTGGTAATTTCCTTCGGCTTTCCATCCTGGTCTACCACGTGGAGCTTTTTGTGCACCCTATCGTCGTCACCGCCGATCTGCGTATAGATGTTGATTGCAGCTCGTCCGTCTTTGATGACCTGTCCTGCATCGATTGAAGGTTTAAACTCCCGCTCGATACGTTTGACGCGCCTCGTCTGCGTTTCGCCGTCCTCGCCGTAGGGAACGTCGAGCGTTTTATAGAGATCGCGGTTTTGCAGCCGGGTGGCGAGTGTCGCTATGTCGGGACTGGCAGCGCCTGCCAACATCACTAGCGCCGCAGTCACTACTCCATCATCCAAACTGAGATAATCACAGACGCTGGGCTCAGCCGTAGCGAAGAAGCGCAAGAGCGCATGATCCGCCTGCAAACCCGTTCGCACCAGCGCAGTCTCCATGCACTTCGCCTCATCTGCAACAGTACGGAGCAGGCGGCCAATCATGTGCTCCACACAACGTGTTGTTTTGTGAAAATATACCTGTTCGTGTAGCGTGTATCGAGACAGCAAGAACTGCTCGGCCGCGGGCAATGCCTTGAGGTCGAGGCAGAATGTCGGCACTTGCATGGTTTCGTCGGGATCGCCGCTGTCCGCCGCCTCGATGCTTATCGGGCGTACCCGGATGTTCTCTAGAAGCCAGTCAAAATCGATCGCACCGGCGCCCGTGCCGGTCATCAGCCGATCCCTGCGCAAATAATCCAGCCGATCTGCATCGAACGAACTGGATACGACGGCATGATAGATGTCGGTAGGATCTTCGGCCCGGATCAGTGCCGCCACATTATCAGCAAGGCCTTGGCGTCGATTCTCCAACAGTGAGAAGATGCGGCCTTCCGGATTAACGATAATGTCGGCGGTCCACTGCTCATGCTTGCGACTGACGTTGCGAGATTTTTGCACCTCTTCAAACGTATGACTGAACGGGCCGTGGCCGAGGTCGTGCAGCAGGGCGGCGATAACCGCC
>JANXSA010000380.1 GCA_025352915.1 Rhodospirillales bacterium
GGTGAGATCGGCGCGGGCGCGTTCGAGGTCGGCTTGCGTGTCGACGCCGAATGGGGCGAAGGCGACGCGGGCGCAGGAGATGCGCATGCCGGCCTCCAGCGCGCGGAGCTGTTCGAGGGATTCGCGCCGTTCGAGCGGCGATTCCGGCAAGGCGACGAAGCGCGCCAGCGCCGGGCGGCGGAAGGCATAGATCCCGATGTGGTGCCACAGCGGCCCGTCGCCCCAGGGAATGGCGGCGCGGGAGAAATACAACGCCGGCGAGACCGCGCGGCCGCCGTCGAAGGCGCAGGCGGCCTTGACCACGCTGGTGGCGGCGGCTTCCTCGGCCGAGGTGATCGGGGCGACTAGGGTAGCGATGTCGATGGCAGGGTCCGACAGGGGCGCCAGCACGGCGCGGATGAAATCGGCCGGAATGGTCGGCAGGTCGCCTTGCAAATTGACCACCACGTCGTGCCGCCCCTGCGGGTCCAGGAGGGACAACGCGGCATGTACCCGGTCGGAGCCGCGCGGCAGCGAGGGATCGGTCAGCACCACCGTGCCACCATCGGCGCGGATGGCGTCGGCGATCGCGGCATCGCCGGCGGCGACGGCGACGGGCCCGATATCGGCTTCGCGCGCCCGGTCCAGCACATGCAGGATCATCGCCCGGCCATGGATGTCGGCCAACGGCTTGCCCGGCAATCGCGTGGCTGCCATGCGCGAGGGGATGAGAATGATGGGGTTCAACGCACGCTCATGGGGGCCAATTTCATAACGAAGTTGCGCATCGGGGAATTTGGGCGCCGATTTCTGCCCGCCTGGAGAAGTGGCCGGGTTGAAGCTGGCACGCCAGTTGCCTATGGTGCGGCGCACTTTAGGTAGACCGCCCGCGCCGCGCAATGTGGCCCGACCCTGACTGATGCTGACGAGGAACTGCGCCGCATGGACAATCTGGAGTTCAACAAGGCCGCTGCCGCCGTTCTGACGGCCGGTATCGTGTTCATGGTGTCGGGCGTCATCGCCTCGATGGTGGTCAAGCCGCATCCGTTGCACCAGACGGTGCTCAAGATCGAGACCGGCGGCAGCGCGCCGGCGGCCGGTGCCAAGGCCGAACCACTGGCGCCGATCGCGCCGCTGTTGGCCAGCGCCGATGTGGCCGCCGGCGAGGCGATCGCCAAGAAGCAGTGCGCCTCGTGCCACAGCTTCAACGATGGCGGCAAGAATGGCGTCGGCCCGAACATTTACGGCGTGATCGGCCGCAAGCACGCCGCCGCCGCCGGGTTCAACTACTCCGACGCGGTGAAGGGCAAGCCCGGGCCGTGGTCGTACGAGGAAATGAACGCCTGGCTGAAGAATCCCAAGGCCTACGCGCCCGGAACCCGCATGGCCTATGCCGGGCTGAACAACGACAAGCAGCGCGCCGACCTCATTCTCTACTTGCGCAGCCTCGCCGCCTCCCCCGTCGCATTGCCCTGATCGGGCCCGCCGCGTGAACGATGCTGCCCTGATGGCGCTGCTGCGCGGCGCCGAGGCGGCGGCCGATGTGGCCGGCGCCGTCATCCGCCCGTTCTTCCGCGCCGGCGTGACCAGCGACCTCAAATCCGACGCCTCGCCGGTCACCATCGCCGACCGCACCGCCGAACAGGCGATGCGCGCCGTACTGTCCGAACGCTTCCCCGGCCACGGCATCCTGGGCGAGGAATTCGGCCTGCAGAACCCCGGCAGCGAGCTGCGCTGGGTGCTGGACCCGATCGACGGCACCCGCGCCTTCATCACCGGCCGGCCGAGCTTCGGCACGCTGATCGCGCTGATGGACGGCGACACCCCGATCATCGGCATCATCGACCAGCCGGTGACCGGTGAACGCTGGGTCGGCGCGCGCGGCATGGCCACGCGATTTCGTGGCCCGTTCGGCGGCACCGCCGGCACCCGCCCATGCCCTGCTATCGCCCGCGCCGAACTGGGTGCCACCACGCCGGACATGTTCGTCGGTCCCGATGCCACCAAATGGGCGCGCCTGACCGGATCCGTCGGGCGCACCTATTATGGCGGCGATTGCTACACCTATGGCCTGGTAGCCCTCGGCCAGATCGACATCTGCGTCGATGCCACGATGAAGATCTGGGACTGGGCCGCGCTGGTGCCGGTGGTCGAGGGCGCGGGCGGGCGCGTCACCGACTGGAACGGCCAGCCGATGCACCCCGACGGCGATGGCCGCACCCTGGCGGTGGGCGATCCCGCTCTGTTGCCGCAGGTGCTCGACATCCTTGCCTCCTGAGCCTGCCGCCTGTCACAACGCAGGTCTGCGTGATGCGCCGGGCCGCGCCACTTAGGAGAGCAATGATCGTGCGACTGACTGCCGCGATGCTGATGATCTTGACCGGCTTGCTGCCCGCCGCGACACAGGCGCAAACCGCCGCCGCGATCCGCAACCACGCCGTGTCGCTGCTCGGCCCGGCCCAGCTGCCGCCCGGCTTCGCGCATTTTCCGTATGCCAACCCCGCGGCCCCCAAGGGCGGTGAGGTGGCGGTCGGCGCCGTCGGCACCTTCGACAGCTTCAGCCCGCATATCGTTCGCGGCAGCGCCGCCGGTGCCACGCTGCAAATCTACGACACGCTGCTGCGCGCCAATGCCGACGAGCCGCAGGTCGCTTACGGCCACGTCGCCCACACCATCGAAACCGCCGCCGACGGAAGGTCGGTCAGCTTCGAGCTGCGGCCCGAGGCGCGCTTCCACGACGGCACCCCGATGAGCGCCGAGGACGTGCTCTGGACCTTCAACACCCTGGTCGCCCAGGGCCGGCCGCATTACCGGCAATACTGGGCCGATGTGGCCGAGCTGCGCGTTGAAACGCCGCACCGCATCACCTTCGTCTTCAAGCAGGCGGGCAACCGCGAATTGCCGGCCATTCTCGGCCAGCTTGAAGTCCTGCCGAAACACTGGTGGGCCACCCGCGACTTCGCCAAGCCGCTGACCGAGCCGCCGCTGGGCTCCGGCCCCTGGCGCATCGAGCGTTTCGAGTTTGGCCGCACCCTGGTGCTGGCCCGCGTGCCAGACTACTGGGCGCGCGATCTCGGCACGGCGCGCGGCCTGGCCAATTTCGACCGCCGCCGGGTGGAGTATTTCCGCGATCCCACCGTGGCGATGGAAGCCTTCAAGGCCGGCCAGGTCGATTTCCGCCAGGAGAACATCGCCAAGGACTGGGCCACCGCCTACGACTTCCCCGCCGTCCGTCGCGGCCTGGTGAAGAAAGAGGAGTTCCGCCACCGCCTGCCCACCGGCATGCAGGGCTTCGTCATGAACACCCGCCGCGATGTCTTCAAGGACGTGCGGGTGCGCCAGGCCGTCGCCCTGGTGTTCGACTTCGAATGGGCCAACGCCAACCTGTTCTACGGCGCCTACACCCGCAGCCGCAGCTATTTCAGCAACTCCAACCTCGCCTCGACCGGCATCCCCGAGGGCGCCGAGCTCAGCCTGCTGGAGAAATACCGGGCAAAACTCCCGGCCGGGCTGTTCAGCGAGGAATTCCGCCTGCCGGTCACCGACGGCTCCGGCAACAACCGCGAAGTCCTGCGCCAGTCGCTCGATCTGTTGCGCGCCGCCGGCTGGACGGTGAAGGAGCGCAAGCTGGTCAACGCCGCCGGCCAGCAGATGCGCTTCGAGATCCTGCTAAACAACCCCTCGTTCGAGCGCGTCGCCCTGCCCTATGTCCAATGGCTCGGCCGCCTCGGCATCGAGGCCCGCGTCCGCACCGTCGATTCCGCCCAGTTCCAGCGCCTGTCCGACACCTACGACTACGACATGACGGTGCACGTGTTCGGCCAGTCGGAAAGCCCGGGCAATGAACAACGCGGCTTCTGGACCTGCGACTCCGCCAAGCATGAAGGTGGTGACAATGCCGCCGGCGTCTGTGATCCCGTGGCCGATCAACTGGTCGAAGCCGTGATCAACGCGCCCGATCGCGAGGCGCTGGAAACCACCACCCGCGCGCTCGACCGCGTGCTGCTGAGCGGCTGGTACGTGGTGCCACACTGGCACCTGGCCAGCATCCGCGCCGCCTACTGGGACCGCTTCGGCCGGGTGGACGTGCCAATCCGCAGCGGCATGGTGTTCGACGCCTGGTGGATCGACCAAACCCGCGCCGAGGCGACCGACGCAGCGCGGCGGGCGGGCAACTGAGGTGACCGGAAGGGAAGCAAGGCCAGGGCTCTGCCCTGGACCCGCTGGGGCCGGCGGCCCCAGACCCCCTTGCCGAAG
>JANXSA010000396.1 GCA_025352915.1 Rhodospirillales bacterium
GCCCAGACCTGGTTCGGCCGATCCACCACCAGCCCGCGCAGCAGATACGGATAGATCGTGTCCCGGGTGCCGCTTTGGAGGTGTTCGGCCGGCGATACAGCGCCTCGATGCCCATCCGCCGCATCAGCGTGGCCACCGCCAGCCGGCCGATCGCGACGCCTTCCGCCCGCAGCAGGCCGCGCAGCATCCGGCTGCCCGCGAAGGGTTAATCGAGATGCAGCGGATCGATCCGGTGCATGATCGCCAGCCGCGCCGGGGCCACCGGGCGAGGCAGGTAGGCTCAGCCGCAGCAGCGACGCCTGCTGCACCAGCGGCAGGGCATGGACGCGGTCGATCATCGCTTTGCGCTCAGCAGGCCGGCCTTGCTGAGCGCGCCGGACAAAAAATCCTTCTCCAGCGTCAGTTCTCCGATCTTCGCATGCAGAACCTTCAAGTCGACCACAGGCACCGCCTCGGCCGCCGCTGGACCAGAACTGAAGACCCCGGCCGCCCCCTCCTGCAACGGTGCCTTCCAGGCGGTGATCGGGTGCGGGTGCACGTCAAACAGCTTGGCCAGTTCGGCAAGCGTCTTCTCACCCTTGATCGCCGCCAACGCCACCTTCGCCTTGAAGCCAGGACTGTGCGTCCGTCGTGGTCGCGCTTGATCCGCGCCAACATCGCCGCCGTCAGGCAGGAAATCCACCTATCGAGCTGTCCGAATTTCCCGAGCCGTCTCTATTTCGCACCCCAGATCGCTCCCTTTACTTTCGTGGCGATGAAGCCCGCGTGGGCGGTCAGGTCTGCGTCTGTCGGTGCAATCAGCCGTGCGCTGCGCGAGCCGATGGCGTCGTACTGAACGGTTGGCATCTGCGACTGCCGTTCTTCATTCTCGCCCGGCAAAAGCGCGCGTTGTCGCCCGCCGGTGAGTTCGACATAGACCTCGGCGAGCAGCCGGCAATCCAGCAGCGCGTTGTGGGTGGTGCGTTCCGACAGGCTGATGGCGAAACGGCGACACAGCGCGTCGAGGCTGTTGGGCATGCCAGGGAAGCGCGTCTTGGCCAACACCAGCGTGTCGATCATGCGCTCGCGCGCCAGCTTCGGGCGGTTGCAGCGGGCAAGCTCGGCGTTGAGGAAACCAAAGTCGAACGGCGCGTTGTGCGCCACTAGATTGGCATCGCCGAAGAACGCCAGCATGTCGTCGACGATCTCGGCAAAGCGTGGCGCGTCGCGCAGCTTGTCCAGCGTGATGCCGTGCACCCGCGTCGATTCAGGCGGCACGTCGCGCTGCGGATGCACCAAGCGATGAAAGGTGTTGCGGGTCGGTAGGTCGTTCAGCAACTCGATCGCCGCGATCTCGATCACCCGGTCGCCGGTCAGCGGATCGAGCCCGGTGGTCTCCGTGTCGAACAATACTGAACGCATCATCGTGCCTTCTTGAAACGAGCACGGCCAAGCCAGGCGCGGCCGGGGATCGTGCAGTCGATGGCTCGCATGTCGCGAATGCGCCGCACATGTGGACGTGGCGCCGGGCCGTCCGAACGCAGCGCGAATAGCAGCCGCCGCAGTTGGGTTGTTGTGCTGAAGCGCGACAGCCCGGTGCGCACCACGACATCAGCGCGGCGACGCTTTTCCCGGTCCGGCATCTGGCGTGCGATGACCGCCTCGATCTGGGCCCGGTCCATGCGCCGGCGCAGGCCGACGCGATGGATCTGCACCGCGCGTGGGGCGGAGACGGCCAATACCAGGTCGACGCGGCGGATGCCGTCGATTTCCAGCAGCAGCGGGATATCCATCACCGCCGCTCGCGCTCTCGAGCGGCGGGCACGCTGGACAAACCGGCGCTCTTCGTCGCGCACCAATGGATGCACGATGCGCTCAAGCCGCTTCAGGGCGTCGGGCTGACCGAGCACTGCGCTGCGCAGCGCCGTCCGGTCGAGCGCCCGGTCCTTCACCGAGCCGGGAAAAGCTGCCCCAATCGGCGCAATTGCCCGCCCGCCAGGCGACTGCAAAGCGTGCACGGTGGCATCGGCGTCGAACACCGGGATGCCGGCTCGTCGGAAAAAGCTGGCGGCGGTGGACTTGCCCATGCCGATGCCGCCGGTGAGGCCGATGATCTTCATGGCCAGAGTCTCCGATGCCGCGCGGCGCGGCGCAAGACGGATGGATTTCGCCCGGCGCGGGTTCGGCGTAACACCGTATTCTGCCGTGAGGAGAGCCCCGTGTCGAATGCCTTGGATCGCCGCATGGAAACTGCCACAAGCTTGGCCGCCGCTGCGGGCAGGCTCGCGCTTTCGCTGGCTCCGCCGCCGGGGGCCGCGATGGCGAGCATGAAGGGCCACCAGGACTGGCTAACCGAGGCCGATGGCGCGGTGGAAGCCTTTCTCAAGTGCGAACTGCTGGCCGCCTTCCCCACCGACGGGTTCCAGGGCGAGGAAAGCGGCATGGGCCAGGCGGGCCAGCTTACTTGGGTGGTTGATCCAATTGACGGGACTTCGAACTTCGCCCGCGGTGCCCCGCGTTGGTGCGTCTCGGTCGGGCTGATCGAAGGATGGCAGGTTTTGGCCGGTGTGCTTGTTGCCCCGGCTTTGGGCGAGACTTTTGCCGCACGCCACGGCGTCGGCGCCACGCTGAATGGTGCCGCGATCCGGGCCAGTGCCACCACCGACCTCGCGCGCGGCGTGGTTGAATGCGGCTGGTCGCCACGCCGGTCGAATGCTGCGTTCCATACGCTGTCGCAGGACGTGATGGCAGCCGGCGCCATGCTGCGGGCCGGCGGGTCCGGGGCGCTTGGGTTGGCCGATGTCGCGGCCGGCCGGATCGACGGGTATATCGAACTGCACATCAACCTGTGGGATGTCGCCGCCGCACTCTGCATTCTGGCAGAGGCGGGCGCCGATGTATCGCCCTTTCTGGAAGGTGGCGGGCTGGTCGACGGCAATCCGATCCGCGCCGCCGCACCGGGCGTAGCGGAGGCTTTACGGGCGATTGCCGGGTTCTGATGAACCCTTTGCAGCGTCGGCTGGCGCTTACTCTCGGCTTCACCCAGCTACTGGCCTGGAGCACTACGTACTACATCCCGGCCACCATGACCGGGGCGGTGGCGGCCGATCTCGGGGTGTCGCGCACGTTGTTGCTCGGTGCGTTCTCGTGGGCGGTGCTGATTGCCGGGTTCTGTGCGCCCGCCGTCGGCCGGTATATCGACCGTAACGGCGGCAAGCCGGTGCTGGCGGCCGGGCAGATGGTGACGGCGGCTGGGCTGCTGGTGTTGGCGGCGGCACCTTCGGTGGTGTGGTGGTATGCCGGATGGACCATTCTTGGGCTTGGCATGGCGCTAGCGTTGTACGATACCGCGTTCTCGACCATCGGGCGGCTGCTGGGGGCCGAGGCGCGGCCGGCGATGACGGGAATCACGCTGATTGCCGGGTTCGGCGGCACGTTGGGGTTCCCCATGGGCACCTGGCTGGCCGCGCATTGGGGCTGGCGGCCGGCGGTGGTGCTGTATGCCGGCATCGCCGTCTTTGTCATCCTGCCGGTTTTGCTCTGGCGCATCCCCGCCGCTGGGCCGGCCGTGCCGCCAGTACCGCGTCCGGTGGGCGAAATTGCCACGCCGACGCCGTCGCGCCAACGGTTTCTGTTCCTGTTGTTGTCGACGTTCTTCACTTTGCGCGCGGCGATCGGCGCCATCGTCACGCTGCATCTGTTGCTGCTGCTGACCGGGGTCGGGCTGGCCACCGACGAGGCGGTACTTTGTGCCATGGTGATCGGGCCGTCGCAGGTGGCGAGCCGGATGATCGAGTGGCGATTGGCGAAGTACCTGACGCCAATGATCTCGGCCTGGATCGGCGCGGTGATGCTGCCAGTGGGCGTTCTGCTGCTGTTGGCTGGGGCGCCGGCGGTGGTTTTTGCGATCTGCTACGGAATCAGCAACGGTATCCTGACCATCACCCGCGGGGTCTTGCCGATGCATGTCTTCGGGCCGCAGGGCTATGCCACGCTGATGGGGCGGATGGCATTGCCGAGCCAGGTGGCGCAGGCGCTGATGCCGACTCTGGTGGCGCCATTGCTGGAGTTCGTGCCGGCGCATACGGCGCTGGGGGCGATGGGGCTGGTGGCTGCTGTTGCGATGCTTTGTCTGATTCCTGTTGGGCGGCGATAGACCCTTTGTGCGCTTGGGTGCAGGATCGGCAGATCAGCCGAAGTGAGACAAGAATGTCCATCGTCACGATCTATGGCATGCCGCAATCGCGGGCGGCGCGCGTCCTGTGGGCGTTTCCGGCGAAGCTGGATTTGTCGAAGTATCCGCGCGTGGCGGAGTGGCTGGGGCGGTGCACGGCGCGGCCGGCGTTCAAGGGGTAGGCTAATTATTTTGATATCGTAACAAATTAGACGTGGCTGCGCTCGGCTGCCAAAGCCGGTTTTTGTAGGCGGGGGGCGTGGTGGGCGTGACCGGCGGCGCTTGTTCCCCGGTCGGGTCGCTGGGATGGGGATGGCAGGATCCGGGTGCAAGGCGGCCGGAAGCGTGCTGCAGGAGTGGATTGCGGGCGCGCGACGGCAGGCCCGGCTCGCTGAACGGCGGGAGATCGGGCGGCGAGAGATCGGGCGGGCGGTACCCGTGCGGGCGGGCGCGACGGAGCGGCGGACGGGCGGCGCGGGCAGGGTGCCGGCCTGCCAGAGCTGGAAAATATTTTCCAGACGGCCGAAAATGCGGGCCAGGGCGGCCATGATCAAGGCGTGGATAGCGGACGGAATCCAGGCGCACTTCTCCTGTGCCTGCGCCGTGCGGCGCAGGTGGGCGATCTTGTCGCCGAGGGAGGGTGCATGTGTTTCCATGCGTTGGATACTAACCAACGGATAACGAAGATGCAAGAGAAAATTTGCGAGATAGAGATTTTTTTCGAAGAGGCTGGAAGGGCGTAGGGATCTTCTTTTTGTGAACAAAAAGAAGGTCCTTCCTGAGGCTGGCGTTCAGTGACCCCGCAGAATCTGGCTGAGGAACAGTTTGAGCCGATCGGTTTGCGGGTCTTCGAACATCCGCGTCGGGGTGCCGCTTTCCACCACTTCGCCTTCGTCCATGAACATCACGCGGTCGGCGACCTGGCGGGCGAAGCCCATTTCGTGGGTCACCACCACCATGGTCATGCCGTCTTCGGCCAGGCTGATCATGGTATCGAGCACTTCCTTGATCATTTCCGGGTCGAGAGCCGAGGTTGGTTCGTCGAACAGCATGATCTTGGGGCGCATGCATAGGGCGCGGGCAATGGCGACGCGCTGTTGCTGGCCGCCGGAGAGTTGGCCGGGGTATTTCAGTGCCTGTTCGGGGATTTTGACCCGGGTGAGGAATTCCATGGCGACGGCCTCGGCTTCGGCCTTGGGCATCTTGCGCACCCAGATCGGGGCGAGGGTGCAGTTTTCCAGGATGGTCAAATGGGGGAACAGGTTGAAGCTCTGGAACACCATGCCGACCTCGCTGCGGATGGTGTCGAGTGCCCTGGTGTCGTCGGTCAGCTCGGTGCCGTCGACCAGGATGCGGCCCTCCTGGTGGGTTTCCAAGCGGTTTATGCAACGGATCAGGGTGGATTTACCGGAGCCGGAGGGGCCGCAGACGACGACTTTTTCCTTGTGGGCGACGGTCATCGAGACGTCGCGCAGCACGTGGAGCTGGCCGAACCACTTGTTGACCTTGTCGAGGACGATAGCGTCCGGGGTATCAGCGGCCATGCCGGAAGTCTCCTTGGAAGGCGTCGGAAAAGGCGAAGCAAGGTTCTTCTTTTTCTGGAGAAAAAGAAGCAAAAAGACTTTTTATCCATGGGCACCGTGCCAGTCGATCGGCACGGGGCCAATCGGTAGAAGTTTTTTGGTTCTTTTTTTCAAAAAAGAACATCTTCCTCAACGCCTTGCGGATTTGCTGAATTCATTTTCCAGGCCGCGGCTGTAGCGTGCCATGGAGAAGCAGAAGCAGAAGTAGATCAGCCCGAGCATGATGTAGACTTCGGTGCTGAAGGCTTGCCAGATCGGGTCGGTGACGGCGACTTTGCCCGAGGTCAGCAGGTCGAAGATGCCGATGATCAGCACCAGCGAGGTGTCCTTGAAGAAGCCGATGAAGGTGTTGACCAGCGGCGGGATGACCAGGCGCAAGGCTTGCGGCAGGATGATCAGGAAGGTCTTTTTCCAGTAGCTCAGGCCCAGCGCGTCGGCGGCTTCGTATTGGCCCTTGGGCAGGGCCTGGAGGCCGCCGCGGATGACTTCGGCGAGGTAGACGGCGGCGAACAGGATGATCGCCACCTGGGCGCGCAGCAGCTTGTCGGGGTTGAGGCCGATGGGCATAAACAGCGGGAACATCACGCTGGCCATGAACAGCACCGAGATCAGCGGCACGCCGCGGATCACTTCGATATAGACCACGCAGAGGAGTTTCACTGCCGGCAGCTTGGTGGAGCGGCGGCCGAGGGCGACCAGGACGGCGATCGGGAAGGCGAAGGCCAGGCCGAAGGTGGACAGGATCAGGGTGATCGGTAGGCCGCCCCATTCGTCCTGCGGCACGTATTTGAGGCCGAACACACCGCCCCACATCAGCAGGCCGATGGCGCTGAGCGTGGCGATCCAGATCAATGCCAGCTCCTTGCGCCAGAAGCGGCGCATGGCGGAGACGACGAACAGGCCGAGAAACAGCACGATGACGATGGCGGCACGCCATTGTTCGTCGAACGGATAGCGGCCGAACAGGATGAAGCGGTACTTGTCCCAGATCACCGCCCAGCAGGCGCCGGTGCCTTTGGCGGCGCGGCAGGTCTCGGGGTCGAGCTTGCCGGTGGCCGGGTCCATCGGCACCGTCCAGACGCTTTTCAGGAACGCCCAGTCGATGAAGCTGACGGCGGATTTGATCAGGAAATAGGCCAGCGCCAGGGTGACCAGGCTGGACCAGATCGAGCCGAACAGGTTGGCGCGCGCCCAGGCGACGGGGCCGGCGACCAGCATTGGCGGCTGGTCGCGGCGGGCGACCGGGGTGTGGGTTGTCGTGGCCGTGCTCATCTCAGCGCTCCACCAGCGCCATGCGCGTGTTGTACCAGTTCATGAACAGCGAGATGCTCAGGCTGATCGACAGATAGACGCCCATGATCAGGGCGATGCCTTCGATGGCCTGGCCGGTCTGGTTCAGCGTGGTGTTGACGATCGAGACGAGGTCGGGATAGCCGATGGCGACGGCGAGCGAGGAGTTTTTGGCGACGCCGAGATAGGTGCTGGTCATCGGCGGGATGATGACGCGCAGCGCCTGGGGCAGCACGATCTGGCGCAGCATGGTGCCGCGCTTGAGGCCGAGCGCGCCGCCGGCCTCCCATTGGCCGGTGACGACCGATTGGATGCCGCTGCGCACGATTTCGGCGGCGTAGGCGGAATGGTAGAGTACCAGGCCGATCATCAGGGCCATGAACTCGGAGGAGATGTTGGCGCCACCGTCGAAGCGGAAGCGGCCCTTGACCGGGACTTCCAGCGCGAATGGCGCGCCCATGACGGCCCAGATAAGGGCCGGCAGCACCAGCAGGCCGGCGAGGGCGATGGGCCAGACTTTTGGGCGCAGGCCGGTGGCTTGCTGGATGCCGGTGGCACGGCGCGCGGCCAGCCAGGTGGCGGTGGCGCCGGCGGCGAGGCCGAGCAGGGCCGCGCTATGCGCGGGTTCCCAGATCAGCAGGGGGATTTTCAGTCCGGAATTGGACAGGAACACCGCCGGCATCAGCGACAGCGCGTCGCGCACCGCCGGCAAGGTCAGCAGGAGCGCGTACCAGAACAGCAGATGCAGCAGCAGCGGAACGTCGCGCATGGTTTCGACGAAGGCACGGCAGAGGCGTGACAGCAGCCAGTTGTTCGCCAACGAGGCAATGCCGATGACGGTGCCGAGGATCGACACCAGGAACACGCCGATAACGGTGACCATCAGGGTGTTGAGGACGCCGACCAGGAAGGCGCGGCCGTAGGTGTTGATGGAGGGGTCGTAGGGGATCAGGTGCTCGCCGATCGGGATGCCGGCGGCGCGGTCGAGAAAGCCGAAGCCGGTGGCGATGCGGCGCTGTTGCAGGTTGTTGGCGGTGTTGGAGGCGAGGTACCAGATGCCGGCCACAATCAGCCCGACGATGACAACCTGCCAGAGGATGGCGCGAAAGCGCGGATCGGACCAGCGGAGCGTCAAACCCTTGCCGGGCGCCTTGCGGGCGCCGGTCATGCGCGGGTCGATCGATGTTGAGGACATGGTCCGCAGGCGCCTTATCGTTGGCCCGCCGGTGATGGCGGCATTGAGAGAGGGGTTTCGCGGTATTTGACGTGAAATCCGAGGGAACGAAGCAAAATCCACGCCATGGTGAGATGCGCCGGGCGCAGGGAAGCAGCGCCGGATTGTGCGACAAAGAATGCGGAGGGATCAATCCCGATATGCTGTGCGGAACGGCAAGCTGGTGAAAAAGCACGACTTCGCTGGGGAAAATCCGCGGTTGGGCGGATCTCAGCGCCGGAAATTCGATCGTCCAGAAATCAGTACCGTCAGACTCATCCCAGCGGCCCTATCTGTTGACCCATAGGGTGGGTCAACGGCCGCCGGCCTTTTCCTCCTATCGGAGTAGCAGAATTCCTTGCACCGCGCCCATCAACGCCAGTTGCGCTCCGCACAGGATGAACGGCAGCTCCCACCCCAGCAACGGTACCGCGGCGGCGAACAGGGTGGGGCCGATCACATAGCCCATGAAGCACAGCATGGTCGATCCGGCTGTCGCGTCCGCCACTGCGCCCGGCGGCGCCAGACGCGCCACTTCGGCGAGGTAGATGCCGTTCCAGGACGCGCCGAAGAAGCCGGCCACGCCAGCCATTGCGGCGATCACCGCCAGTGGCGCGTCGGCTGGCACCAGCGCATAGGCGGTCACCGCGGCTGCTGCCAGGAAGGCCTGGATCACCAGGTTCAACGCGGCCCGCCCGGTCCGGTCCGCCACCCAGCCCAGCAGAATGCGCGCCACGGTGCCGGAGGCTTGCAAACAGGCGAAGGTGAAACCGGCGGCGGCCAGGCTTAGCCCGCGTTGATTCAAGTATGTCACCGAGAAGCTGTACAGGGCGCCTTGGGTGATGGCGAAGGAGAAGGCGAGAGCCGTCAGCGGCAGCAGCGCCGGCGCGCGTTTCAGTGTGGCGAACGGCACTGCCACGTTGCGCCGGCTGAACAGGACGCGGGGATGCACCGAGCGCGTCGGGTCACGGTCGGCGTCCAGTATGCGGCGTAAAGGGTTGGTCACCAGCGCTGACAGCGCACCGGCGGTCATCGCCAGCAGCAACGCGGGCATGCCCCCGAATGCGACGGCCACCGGGGCTATGATCAGCCCGGCCAACGTACCGCCCGCCGGCGCGCCGGCCTGTTTGATCGAGAAGATCAGCGAGCGATGTGCCGGCGGGGCAGTCGCCTGCAACATCCGGCTGCCGGCCGGCGGTGTGGGCCCATAGCCCAACCCCATCAGCAACGCGCCGCATATCAGCGCCGGCCAGATGCCGATCGAGGCCACTGCCAGACCGAGCACTGCGACTGCTGTGCCGAGTTGAAGGCTGGCCACTGGGCCCAACCGCGCCAATATCGGGCTGCCGAATGCCATGTAGATGATGCTGGCCAAGGAGGAGAGCGACGACAGGTTGCCGATTCGCTCTGGCGCAACCCCGGCTGAAGCGGTCAGCAACGGCGCCAGTACCGGCAGGGACTGGCTCATAAACGTCGAAGCGGTCTGCGCCAGCATCGCGGCGGCCAGCGCCTTTAGCCACAGGGGAGCGGACAGCGAGGGAAGAAACTTCATCGCCGCTACGTTGGGGGCGCGTCCAGCGGCGGTCAATCGCCTCTAGACATCCGCTGCGTCGCCAGAATTGACGGCCGGGGTGCTTCCTATGCCTTCTGCACGTTCCAGAACACCGGAACCGCTCCCTTGAGGATGCCGGTCAGACTTTTTCGTGTGCCGGCTGGCGGCATGTACTGCCCGAGCGGAATGAACGGGACAGTCTCGAAGCTGCGCGCCTGGATCTCGCGGTCCAGACGCTTCTGTTCGGCGGCGTCCGTGCTGTCCATCCAGCGATCGCGCATCTCTTCCACAACGGGATCGGTCGGCCAGCCGAACCAAGCGCCAGCGCCGTTGCCGCGCAGGTTGGTGGCGAAAATCGGATCGCGATATTCGGCGGCGGGGAAGCCCGAGGGGAAGACCGACCATCCGCCCTTCTCCAGCGGTTCCTTGGAAGTGCGACGCTGGACGACGGTGCCCCAGTCGGTGTGCACGCTGTCGATGTTCAGCCCGATCTTCTTCCACGCCGCTGTCGCGACATGGCACATCGCGTCGTAGAACGTCTGATCGGTCGGGTGCAGGAGCAGGATGCGCTCGCCGCCATAGCCGGCCTGCTTCAGCATGGCGCGCAATTCCGCCTCGCTGCGCCGGCGCGTCACCGCCTCGATCCCGGCGTCGTTCTGGCTTGGCGTGCCGGGCAGGAAGTAGCCGACCGGGGCCTTGAACAGGCTCTTGTCGTCGCCCATCACCGCCGTCATCACCTCGACCATGTCCAAGGCCGACAGCATGGCACGCCGCACCCCGGCATTGGCGGTGGCACCGTGCAACTGATTGAAGCGGAAGGCGCCGAAGGTGCCGTAGATGTCGACCGGCTCCACCCGCACACCGTCGGCCTTGCGCAGCATCGGCAGCAGGTCGGGCAAAGGTGCGTCGAGCCAGTCCACCTCGCCGTTGACCAGCGCGTTGGCGGCGGTGGCGGCGTCGGGGATAATCTTCCATTCTACCCGGTCGACCATGACGCGATAGCCGCCGGCACAGAAGCTGGCGGGCTCTGGCCTCGGGTTGTATTTCTCATTCTTGGCATACACGGCCCGATTGCCGGCAACGTATTCGTCGGCAATCCAACGAAACGGGCCAGAGCCGACGATTTCCGGCACTTGCTTGAACGGATCGGTCAGCGCCAGGCGCTCTGGCATGATTACTGGCGAGGGCTGGGTGCGCGCGAGGGCATAGGGCAGGGAGGAGAAGGGCTTCTTCAGGCGGAAGACAAAGCTGCGGTCGTCCATCGCCACGAGTTCGTTCATCCGCTCGCCGATGGTCTGGCCGATCGGGTCGCGCCGCATCCAGCGCTTGATCGATGCGACGCAGTCACGCGCCAAGACCGGGGTGCCATCGTGAAAGTTGAGCCCCTCGCGCAGCTTCATGGTCCAGCGCAGGCCATTTTCCTCGACCAGATGGCCCTCGATCATCTGTGGCCGCGGATTCAACTGTTCGTCTCGGCCGTACAGCGTTTCCCAGATCAGATGGGCATGGTTGCGGCTGACTACCGCGGTGGTCCAAACCGGATCGAGGCTGGTCAGATTGGCCTGCGGGACGTGGATGATCGTCTTGGCGCGCCCGCCAATGGAAGGTGCCTGGGCCTGGGCCCGGGTGGCGGCAAGCGCGGTGGTGGCGCCCGCGAGGAAGCTGCGGCGTTTCATGGTGTGGACTCCGGACGTTGCCCCCAGGGCAATTTTTCAGGTAGGCAGCTCTGGCTGCGATATCGCGTCAGTCTGACACGCCCGACTCCATCCCGCACTTGAATTTCCGGTAAGCCGTCAGGGCTTCGCGACCTCCCAGAAGACCGGCACCACGCCCCTTTGCGGCGCCGTGATGGTGCTGCGCCAGGCCGCCGGCGGGAAATACTGGCCAAGTGGGATGAACGGCACTTGTCGGAACGCCTGGGCCTGGATCTCGGCGTCCAGCCGTTTCTGCTCGGCAGGGTCGGTGCTGTCGATCCAGCGGTCGCGCAACGCTTCGCCGATCGGGTCGGTTGGCCAGCCGAAGAATCCGGCCTGGCCGTTGCCGCGCACGGTGCTGGCAAAAATCGGGTCGCGG
>JANXSA010000415.1 GCA_025352915.1 Rhodospirillales bacterium
CTTCGGCAAAGGCGCTTAATGGTTGAGGTCCAGGGTCTCGGACCCTGGTGGGGTCTGGGGCAAAGCCCCAGCCTTGCTTAGGGCCTAAGCCGCCGCCGCGAGTCCGTCGGCGATCTCCAGCCCGTCGAGCCCGACGGTCACCCGCACGGTCTCGCCGTCTTTCACCCGGCCCTCCAGGATGGCCCCGGCCAGCGGGTTCTGCAGGCTGCGCTGGATCACCCGCTTCAGCGGCCGGGCGCCATAGACGGGGTCATAGCCCTCGTTGGCCAGCCAGTCCGTGGCGACGCTATCCAGCTCCAGGGCGATCTTCCTGTCCGCCAGCAACTGGCGCAGCCGGACCAGCTGGATATCGACGATCGATGCCATGTCGCTGCGCTGCAACCGGCGGAACAGCACGATCTCATCCAGGCGGTTGAGGAATTCCGGCCGGAAATGCCCGCGCACGATGTCCATCACGCCGCGATAGGCCATCGACAGGTCGGCCCCGTCCGGCTGGGCCGCCAGGATCTCACTGCCCAGGTTGGAGGTCAACACGATGATGGTGTTCTTGAAGTCCACCGTGCGCCCCTGGCCATCGGTCAGGCGGCCGTCATCCAGCACCTGGAGCAGCACGTTGAACACGTCCTCGTGCGCCTTCTCAACTTCGTCGAACAGGATCACCTGGTAGGGCCGCCGGCGCACGGCTTCGGTCAGCACGCCGCCCTCGTCATAGCCGACATAGCCCGGCGGCGCGCCGATCAGCCGGCTGACCGAGTGCTTCTCCATGTATTCGCTCATGTCGATGCGCACCATCGCGCGGTCATTATCGAACAAGAATGAGGCCAGCGCCTTGGTCAGCTCGGTCTTGCCCACGCCCGTGGGCCCCAGGAACAGGAAGCTGCCGATCGGCCGGTTGGGGTCCTGCAAGCCCGCGCGCGCCCGGCGCACCGCGTCGGCCACCGCCTTCAGCGCATCTTCCTGGCCGACCACGCGGCGGCGCAGTTCGTCCTCCATGCGCAGCAGCTTGCCGCGCTCGCCCTCCAGCATCTTGTCCACCGGCACGCCGGTCCAGCGCGAGACGATGGCGGCGATGCCCTCCTCGGTGACGCTCTCATTGACCAGGCGCCCACCATCCTGGTTGGCGGCGATCTGCTTCTCCAGGTCGGGGATCTCGCCGTAGCGGAGCTGCGAGGCGCGGGCCAGGTCACCGCGGCGCTGCGCCATTTCCTCTTCGGTGCGCGCCGCCTCCAGGCGCTCCTTGAGCTTCTGACCGCCAGCAAGCTTTTCCTTCTCGGCCTTCCACACCGCCGACATCGCATCGGATTTCTCCTGCAACTCGGCCAGCTCGTGTTCCAGCTTGCCCAGCCGGTCTCGGCTGGCCGGGTCGGTCTCTCGCTTCAGCGCCTCGCGCTCGATCTTGAGCTGCATCAGCCGGCGGTCGAGCTCGTCCAGCTCCTCCGGCTTGCTGTCGACCTGCATGCGCAGCCGGCTGGCCGCCTCGTCCATCAGGTCGATCGCCTTGTCCGGCAAGAACCGGTCGGTGATGTAGCGGTTGGACAGCGTCGCGGCCGCCACCAGCGCACCGTCGGTGATCCGCACCCCATGGTGCAGCTCATATTTTTCCTTGATGCCGCGCAGGATCGAAATCGTGTCCTCAACGGTCGGCTCGCCGACGAACACCGGCTGGAACCGCCGCGCCAAGGCGGCGTCTTTTTCCACATGCTTGCGGTATTCAGTGAGCGTGGTGGCGCCGACGCAATGCAGCGCCCCGCGCGCCAGTTCCGGCTTGATCAGGTTGGAGGCATCCATCGCGCCGTCAGCCTTGCCGGCGCCAACCAGGGTGTGCATCTCGTCGATGAACAGGATGATCTCGCCCTCGGCGGACTCGATCTCCTTCAGCACCGCCTTCAGCCGCTCCTCGAACTCGCCGCGATACTTCGAGCCCGCCACCATGGCGCCGAGGTCGAGTGCCAGCAGCTTCTTGTTTTTCAACGCCTCCGGCACGTCGCCATGGACGATGCGCAGGGCGAGGCCCTCGACGATCGCGGTCTTGCCGACGCCGGGCTCGCCGATCAGGACGGGGTTGTTCTTGGTGCGCCGCGCCAGCACCTGGATGGTGCGGCGGATTTCCTCGTCGCGGCCGATCACCGGGTCGAGCTTGCCCTCGCGGGCCAGGGCTGTGACATCGCGGGCGTATTTCTTCAGCGCCTCGAAATTCGACTCGGCGTTTTGGCTGTCGACGCGGCGGCCCTTTCGGATGTCGGACACCGCCTTGTCCAGCGCCTGGGGCGTGGCGCCGGCGGCGCGCAAGGCGCGGGCGGCCGGCGTGTCGCTGGCGGCGAGCGCCACCAGCAGCCGATCCTGCGCCACATATTCGTCGCCCGCCTTGGTGGCCACTTGCTGGGCAGCGTCCAGCACCCGCACCAGCGCCGGGGTGATCTGCGGTTGGGCGGTCGCGCCGCTGCCCTGCACTTTCGGCAGCTTCGCCACCTCGGCGTCCACCGCCGCCCGCGCCGCGCGATCATCGCCCCCGGCAGCGCGGATCAGCCCGCCAGCCGCACCCTCCTCGTCATCCAGCAGCGCCTTGAGCAGGTGCTCCGGCGTTAGCTGTTGATGGAATTCGCGCATGGCGATGGTGCTCGCCGCCTGCAGGAACCCGCGTGCGCGCTCAGTGAATTTCTCGATGTCCATTGTTTTCATGTCCCTATGTCAGGCGACGATCCAGTCGGCGGCCCCTCTTTGAGGCGGCCACCTCCAGTCTCTGATTGCACAGGATTTGGGCAATGACTCAGGTCAAGGCAAGAGGATCACACCGCGATTTTGCTGCCCGGCGAATGGGTACTTTCCGACGATTGGCGGCCCGAACCGCCGACGCCTAGGGTCCCGGCGCTGACGGTTGACCGCGTCCCGGCCGCCCATCCTGGAGGGATTGCTGGCATCGAACGATGCTCTGACGCGTCAGCGCCAAATAACCAAGGCAAATCGAACCATGTCACACAGCAACAACATTCCCGCGGCCAGTCACACCAAGGCGGCCGAAGCTCACGAAATGGCCGCCCAGACCCACCGTTCGGCCGCTGACCTGCATACGAAGGGCGACAACAAGACCGGCTTGGCACATGCGGAAAAGGCCGTGAAGCA
>JANXSA010000438.1 GCA_025352915.1 Rhodospirillales bacterium
TCGACATCCAGGTCGGCCGCACCGGGGCACTCACCCCGCTCGCCCGCCTGCGCCCAGTCAATGTCGGCGGTGTGCTGGTCAGCCGCGCCACCCTGCACAACCAGGACGAAATCGCCCGGCTCGACGTGCGCATCGGCGACACCGTCACGATCCAACGGGCGGGCGACGTGATCCCGCAAATCGTCGAAGTCATCGCCGGCAAGCGCCCCGACGGCACCGTGCCTTACATCTTCCCGGAAACCTGCCCGGTCTGCGGCTCGCTCGCCCTGCGCGCCCCCGGCGAGGTGGTCCGCCGCTGCACCGGCGGCCTGACCTGCCGTGCCCAGGTCGAGGAACGGCTGATCCACTTCGTCTCCCGCACCGCCTTCGACATCGACGGATTGGGCGAGAAATCGATCCGCGAGTTCCATGCCGACGGCCTGGTCACCAGCCCCGCCGACATCTTCCGCCTGCCCGAGCACGAAGCCGAGATCGCAGCGCGCGAAGGTTGGGGCGAACTCTCGGCCCGCAATCTCACCGCCGCCATCACCGCGCGTCGCACCATCCCGCTCGCCCGCTTCATCTACGCCCTCGGCATCCGCCGCATCGGCGAACAAAACGCCCGCCTGCTCGCCCGCCACTACGCGAATTACGCCAATTGGGTCGCCCAGATGCGCGCCGCCATCATCGTCGGCAGCGAGGCCCGCAGCGACCTCGGGAGCATCGTCGGCATCGGCACCGCCATCGCCGAGGAACTGGTCGAGTTCTTCGCCGAGCCGCGCAACCTCGCCACGGTGGACGAACTCGCGGCCCTGCTGACCATCGAGGACGCCGCCGCCCCCGCCCAGGCCAGCGGCGAACTGGCCGGCAAGATCGTGGTCTTCACCGGCACGCTGACAACCATGTCCCGCCCGGAAGCCAAGGCCCAGGCCGAACTGCTCGGCGCCCGCGTGACCGACAGCGTCTCCAAAAAGACCGACCTGGTAGTGCTCGGCACCGATGCCGGCTCGAAGGCAAAGCGAGCCGCCGAACTCGGCGTCCGCACGGTCAGCGAGGCGGAGTGGCGCCAACTGATCGGCGGCTGATAAACGCTGATCGCCTCTGGTAACCTTTCTGGAACGTCATTGACCGTAAATTAACGCCGTGGCCGCCCGACTCCGCCGTCGTGCCGCCATGCAGCCTGCGATGCGCCCGTCGCGCCGTGCCGCCATGCGATTCCCGGCATGGTGCAATTGCCGGGGTCATCGCTGATGCAATTAAGCAATGAACATGGCATCATGGCGGAGTCTTGCCACACCAGACGGAACGCATTGCCGATGGCACCCGAGCGTCCAGTTCAATTGCGGCCGGTCCTGCGCCGGCCCGCCAAACCCGCGACCCCGATCCGCGTGCTCGTGGTCGAGGACGTGCCAACGATGGCATTGACCGTCCAATCGATCCTGCTCCAGGCCAGCATGGAGGTCGAGCTGGCCGAAACCGGCGCCCTGGCATGGGAGCGCAAGCTCGAGTTCTGTCCGGACATCGCGCTCATCGACCTCGGCCTGCCCGATGTCCTGGGCTTCGAACTGATCGAACGATTCGCCCGGGCGGGCGATTGCGGCATCATCCTGCTGACCGCCAGCGACGAGGAATCCGACCGCGTCATGGCGCTGGAAACCGGTGCGGACGACTACATGGTCAAGCCCGCCCCCGGTCGCGAACTGGTCGCCCGCATCCACGCCCTGCACCGGCGCATGAACCGCCCCCAGGCCGACCGCATGCTGCGCATCTATATCGACCCCGCCCAACGCTGCCTGGTCGGCATCGGCGGCGAACGCACCGCGCTGACCGAGGCCGAAATGTCGGCGCTCGACACCCTGCTGGACGCCGCCGGCACCAGTGTCTCGCGCGAATGGCTCAGCCGCATCGCTCTCAAACGCCCGCTGCACGCCGATGACCGCGCCGTCGATCAACTGGTGATGAAACTGCGCCGCAAACTGGCAAGCCAAGGCGCCTCAGACCGCGTCATCCTCTCGGCCCGCCGCCAAGGCTACGTCATCGCCGACCCCAGCCTGTTCCGCGCCGTGCCACGCACGGCACCCGCAAACAGCAACGGCCACCTCAACGGGGCCGAGGCGTTCGGGGCTGAGTAAGAAAGGCCAGGGCTCTGCCCTGGACCCGCTGGGGCCTGAGGCCCCAGACCCCCATTCTTTAAGCGCCTTCGGC
>JANXSA010000471.1 GCA_025352915.1 Rhodospirillales bacterium
CGAATTTCGGGTCCCACGTGGTCGAGAAAAAGAAGGTCGTGGCCGGATAGATGCTGAAGAAGTGCACCGTTTCGGACAACAGCGAAAAGACGATGCCCACCGTCGTCAGCACGGCAATCATCGAGGCCGCGATCAACAGGCCCATCGACACCCGCTCTGTCGCGTTGCGGGCGCGGAATTCCGGGTTTTTGAGGTGGACGAGTTTCTCGGGGACGGGGAGGTGGGCGATTGCCTTCCAGGACGGGCGGTCCATGAAGGGGTTCTGCGAGATTTCGAAGCCGATCATGACGCCGACGGGGCGGGCCATGACCTGGCCCATGATTTTCGCACCGGCGTCGTTGGCGGCGTGGATATGGCCGAGGACGGTTTTCCAGGCGTCGGGGCGCTGTTCACGCTGGAGCAGGGAGATGGTCATCGGGCGGCCGGAGGCCAGGGCGAGGCGGCGGAGCATGGCGAATTCCTGGTCGAGGTCCTCGAAGTCGGAGATGACCTGCATCCAGCCGCTGCCCAGCGCGTTGGCGATGGTGGCGAGTTCGCTTTCCTCGGCGCGCAGGGTGGGGATGTGGCGGCCGTCCAGGGTTTTGTGGGCCAGGGTGCGGGAGGTGGAGAAGCCGAGGGCACCGGCCTTCATGCCTTCGGCGGCGAGGCGGGCCATTTCGGTGCGGTCGGCTTCGGTGGCGGGTTCGCGGTCGGCGCCGCGCTGGCCCATGACGTGGACGCGCAGGGCCGAGTGCGGGACCTGGGTGCAGATGTCGAGGTCGTAATTGCGGGCGTCCAGCGCGTTGAGGAATTCGGGGAAGGTTTGCCAGTTCCACGGCAGGCCGGCGGTGAGGACGACTTCGGGGATGTCCTCCACACCTTCCATGAGTTCGACCAGCATGTCGCGGCGTTCGGGCAGGCAGGGGGCGAAGCCGACGCCGCAATTGCCGATCAGGACGGTGGTGACGCCGTTCCAGGAGGATGGCGTGACCTGGCTGCTCCAGGTGATCTGGGCGTCGTAATGGGTGTGCAGGTCGATGAAGCCCGGGGTGACGAGTTTGCCGGTGGCGTCGATTTCCTCGGCGGCGGAGGTGGTGATCTGGCCGATTTCGGTGATTTTTCCGGCGGTGATGGCGAGGTCGGCCTGGTATGGCGCGGTGCCGGTACCGTCGACAATGGTGCCGCCGCGGATGATGATGTCGGCTTGCTGGCGCATGGTTGCCCTCCCGTTTCCTGGGGTGATATGAAACCTTTTTTGCGGTCAGGGGAAGGGAGGAGGAAGATTCTTCTTTTTGTGAACAAAAAGAAGCAAAAAAACTTTATTCGTTTAGGAAGTGGTAAAAGCGTGGGTCCTTCGCCGCGCGCAGGATGACGAAATTTGGGCGGGGAGCGAATGGATAAAGTTTTTTTGCTTCTTTTTGTTCACAAAAAGAAGATTTTTTCTTTCGTTGCCTGAAACAGGAGAATGATGATGTCCGAGAAGCCGATCACTCACCGCGCCGGCCCGCGCCTGACGGGGCGGGTTGCCATTGTTACCGGCGGCGGCCGCGGCATTGGCAGTGCCACGGCGCAGGTTTTGGCCGCCGAGGGGGCGTTTGTGGTGGTGGCGACGCGCACGGCCGGGCCGGGGCAGGATACGGTGGATGCGATTTTGGCGGCGGGCGGCAAGGGCGAGTTGCTGGTGATCGACATGGCGGACAAGGCGGCGGTGTTTGCGATGGTGGACGGGGTGGCGGCGCGGCAGGGGCGGCTGGATATCGTGGTGCATAATGCCGCGGTGATGGGGCGTCATGCGGTGACCGAGCGCGACGATGCGGTGTTGGATGCGATGCTGACGGTGAATGTGAAGGCGTGTTTCTGGCTGTCGGCGGCGGCCCAGCCGCATATGAAGAAGGCGGGCGGGGGGCGGTTGCTGATTACCTCGTCGGTGACCGGGCCGCGGGTGACGATGCCGGGGTCGGGGGCGTATTCGGCCACCAAGGCGGCGGTGAACGGGTTTATCCGGGCGGCGGCGCTGGAGCTGGCGGCGGACGGGATTACGGTGAACGGGGTGGAGCCGGGGTATATTGACACGCCGGGGCTGAGCCGGATGAAGGCGCGGTATGGGGCGGAGCGGATTGCGCATTTCATTCCGGCGGGGAAGCTTGGGGACCCCGAGGATGTGGCGCATGCGTTTTTGTATCTGGCGAGCGATGCGGCGCGGTTTGTTACCGGGACGACGATTGTGGTGGATGGGGGGGCAATGCTGGCCGAGAGTCCGGTTTGGAAGGATGCGTGACGAGGTATCCGCGGGCGATGCGGTGCAGGCTGGCTAGGCCGGTCAGGAATATCGAGGTTACGACGGCCGAGACGGCGAACAGCGCCAGCGCTGCTATTGGCAGGGTGAGCCAGTCGAGGTGGTCGGTCAGCATCCAGTCGAGCGGCCAGCCGCCGAGGACGATCAGCATTGGGTGAACGACGAATATTCCCAGTGTGAGCCGTGCGATGGCATGGACACGGCCGACCGCCGGTTTGCTCCAGCCGCGGATGTCCAGGCGCATCAGCAGGAGGAACTGGCCGATCGCGGCGATGGCGATGAAGGCTGAGCAGCGGTGGAAATAGCTGGCGACCGGCGCGCCGGCGGCATCGGAGGCCAGGATGGTGGCGAGGGCAGCGCCGGCGACGCCCGCGAGCATCAGCCGGCCGGCCCAGGCGGTTCCTTTGTCGAAGGTGTGCGCCAGGACGTGGCCGGTCCAGGCATAGCCACAATAGATCAGCAGGTTGAGCGGTCGCAGGTC
Organism: Rhodospirillales bacterium; assembly: GCA_025352915.1. Taxonomy (GTDB): domain Bacteria; phylum Pseudomonadota; class Alphaproteobacteria; order Acetobacterales; family Acetobacteraceae; genus CAMDGX01. Next base: position 2,757 of record JANXSA010000471.1, read on the forward strand.
GCCCCAGAAGCCGCCGAGTGCTGTAAGCCAACCCATGCCGGCGAGCAGCAGGACGACCGGTAGCCAGAGCGCCGTCTGTTTGGCGGCGGGGGGCAGGTGGTTTGCCCAG